>SXRI01000379.1 GCA_005793615.1 Bdellovibrionales bacterium | reverse complement strand
GCCCAATGCCAATTTAATGATCATTGAGCATGCGGAGCGTTTTGGTTTGTCGCAGCTTCATCAGTTGCGCGGACGTGTCGGGCGAGGTGTTCACAAAAGCTTCTGTATCCTCATGGCTGGTTACGCGGTTTCCGATGATTCACGTACGCGTCTTGAGATCATGGAGAAAACCACCGATGGTTTCAAAATCGCCGAAGCGGATCTGGAGATTCGCGGTCCTGGCGAGCTTCTCGGAGCCAGGCAGTCTGGGCTCACGGGTTTTAAGTTAGCTAATCTCGTGCGTGACGTGAAGCTCTTGCAAGAGGCAAGAGCCGCCGCCTTTGAGGTCTTTAAGCGTGATCCGCAGCTTGAGCTCCGAGAAAACGAGCTTCTCAGGCGAGAATTGCTTCGTGCCCACGGTGCAACAGCACTCGCCGGCGTCGGTTAAAGCGCGAGCCATCGACGACGAGTATTTGCGCGCAGCATTTAAAAGAAGAGCTAATACATTACCAAAATAAAAACCGTGATAGCTGTGCTGCGTTTAGCACGCAGCACAGAACTCGACCTGGCGAGGTGAGAAAATTCTTTCGCTACTGGGGTAGCCGTGTTTAGCTCCTAGGCGAGTTTTGTTTCTTTTAGGGGTGAAAAAAATTTGGAGGGGTTCATCATGGTACGAACGACACTGAATCGACGCTTGTTTGCGCAAGCGTTGCCGACGTTATTGCCTGCTGTTTTGGCAGCGGTACTGGGTACAGGGACGGCATTTGCCGGTACGACTTTGCATTTACGCGCTGGCGCGGTTGATACTCAAGGGGATGCGCAAAATGTGGCGCGAAATTTATCGCCGCTGAGTAAAAAAGGCGCTGCCTTTTATGTGGTGCAGTTCAAAAGTCTGATTCGCACAGAAGATCGCCGTAATCTACAGACTCTCGGCGCAAGAATTGTGCGTTATATTCCTGATGATGCTCTCGTGGTGAAAGCCACTTCGCATGTGGCGCGCACGATTAGCAGATCGTCGGCGACAGTGGCCGCAGTTGTTCCCTATCGGGCGGACTGGAAAACGGCGCCGGAATTCGTTGAAGCCAGTGTCTTTACGCGCGCCAATCGCGAAACAGTATTAGTGCAGCTTTTCCCTGGGGAAAAAGCAGAGCAACTGACTCCTCGAGTTCTCGCGCTTCAAGGTGCCCGCCTGATTTCGACTTCATCGCGTTTCTTTGTTGCCGAAGTCAGTCGCGCACAAGTTGCTGAACTAGCAATGATTGAAGGTGTGGAATGGGTTCAGCCTGCGCCACGTATTGAAACCCTTGAACTCAAGGGCATGCTCGGTGCGATGGCCGATGAGCCCAATGGCGATTACAGGGATCTCACCGGATATGAGAATGGCTTTCGCTTGATTAACGGCGAGCCGACGCCACCCAAACAGGGATATTCTGGCCGAGGCCAGGCGGTGAGTGTTGCTGATTCGGGCCTTGATATCGGTGATATCGGCAAGATGCACGCGGATTTTTCGGGTCGCGTGCCAGTGGGTTTTGCATTTGGTCTCTTTGCTAAATCTTGGGAAGATCCCATGGGGCACGGCACGCATGTCGCTGGGTCAGTGGCCAGTAACGGTGCTGCCAGCGGTGGTCGAGTCAAAGGTGGTGCCTACGAGGCGACCCTCATTCCCGAGGGAATGTGGAGTCCGATGATGGATAATCTCACCGTGCCACCTAAACTCGCAGATCTTTTCTCGAAAGCTTATGAGAACGGTGCACGTATTCACACCAATTCCTGGGGCTCTCCCCAAAACCTGGGTATTTATGATGGCATGGCGAGCCAGGTAGATGAATACATGGCGGCCAATCCGGAAATGTTGATTCTCTTCGCAGCTGGTAATAGTGGCGTGGATAATGACAAAGACGGTCGCGTGGATCCAGGTTCGGTCAGTACCCCCTCGACTTCTAAAAACTGCCTGAGCGTAGGTGCGAGCAAGAACTATATTCTGCATGGTGGTCTACAGATCATGCTCAAAGAAACTCGCTTGAAGGACTCCTTCTCAGTGGAGCCTTTGGCGAGCTCAAGGATGTCTGAAAATCCCGCAGGTTTGGCGGCATTTAGTTCACGTGGTCCGACTCGTGACGGCCGTATGAAACCTGATGTGGTAGCACCTGGAACCAATATCTTGAGCGTGCGTTCGCAACACCCGAAGGCTGAGAAGCTTTGGGGTCTTTACAATAAGGATTATGCTTGGGCTGGTGGCACTTCGATGGCGACTCCGATCACGGCAGGAGCCGCGGCCATGTTGCGCCAGTATCTTGTCGAGAATCGTAGTATCGCGCAACCGTCGGCGGCTCTGATGAAGGCGATCTTCATGCATACCGCTTCGGATATGTTCCCTGGACAGTTTGGTGAAGTCGGCAAAGAAAAAGGTCAGGAGCTTCTCACCCATCGCCCGAACCATGATCAGGGCTATGGGCGAATTGATCTGGCAAAGGCGACTGATCTCGGCGGAGCTATCTTGGTGGATGAGAAGAAGGGTTTGGCAACTGGCGAGGGTCACACCTACTCGGTTCGTGTCGCCAATCCAGCTAAGCTCACGGCAACCTTGGTTTACACCGATGCAGCCGGCTCGGCCGCTGCCGCCAAAGCGTTGGTGAACGACTTGGACCTGGTTTTGGTGGATTCTAAGGGCCGTGAAGTTACCCTCAATGATCATCTCAACAATGCTGAGATGGTGGAGGCAGCTGTGGCGCCTGGCGATTACACCATTCGTGTGGTCGGCGGCAATGTGCCTCAGGGGCCAGCTAGCGGCAAACAGCCCTATGCTCTGGTGCTTTCTGTAAACTAGGCTGTTTTTGGACAGGGTCGGGGGATGCCCGACCCTAGCTTGTCCTGTCTACCTTGGCGCTGAGATGACGCGCCGCTGTAATTTCTTCGAAAGGGCATGCAAGTCTTGCCAATCCATTGATAACAAGTGTCAAAAATGGTAAAACTACGCGGCTTCGACTGGGGTGGGGTTCTTTTGTCATCACTGGTTTTCAGCTTGTTATGAAATTGCCTAATCGCAATCGCTTGCAATCGGTTTAGTTGCTTTTGGTCCTTGGATTTTTGGATTTGGAGGTCGTGTTGATGGCATCGGAGAAACCTTCTTTTAAGGTGGGAGATAATGCCGTGTACCCTGGTCATGGGGTTGGCAAAGTAACGGCCATTGAGGTCAAAGAGATTTTTGGGAAGAAGCACGAGTTCTACACGATCCAAATTCTTGAGAATGGCATGAAGATCATGATTCCCAAAGATAACGTGGATTCTGTGGGCCTGCGCCCGATCATTTCACGTGAAGAAGCCGGTCGAGTGATCGAGATTCTTAAAGAGACCAACGTGAAAATCGATAACCAAACCTGGAATCGTCGTTATCGCGAGTACATGGAGAAAATTAAGACCGGGTCGGTTTTTGAAATCGCCGAAGTCTTGCGTGATCTCTTCCTTCTGAAGGTGGATAAAGAGTTGAGCTTCGGTGAGCGAAAAATGCTTGATACCGCTCGCGGCCTTCTTCTTAAGGAGCTCTCGCTCGCGAAAACTCGTGAGGAACTCATGGGCGAGGACGAAGTGAAAGCGATCTTCGGTCTCTGATTATATCTGCGATTTTTTCTGCTTTGTAAATTCGATGAGTAGAAGGGGCTTAATCCAAGCCCCTTTTTTTTGTTCTCTGTGATTGCTCTCTGTGGGAAACGAAAAAAAAAGCGGCACACTTTCGTGAGCCGCTTCGGCAAATTGAACTTAGTTAGCTGTCAGATCGTGCTCTGACACTTTGAGCCCGAGGGTTTCTAGGGCTTATAGTCAGACCAACCCTGGGGATACGGACGTTCGAAGATCAATTCCACTTCGGGAACGATCGTGAACGAAGCGATCCATGGGACTTCTACGCCAACCAAAGCCTGCAAGCGAATGAACCAACGACGGAAGAAGTACTCGTCACCAGTAGCCAGCGAAGTGCGTTGGCCAGCTTGGAGGGCCTTCGCGCTCTTGGAGATTTCGGTGCGCAGGAAGCTTGTCAGACCAGGAAGGGTATCAGAAGTCGCCTGGCTCTGAAGCGGAGCTAAAACAAGAAATGCTGCTAAAATTAAGAACATGAATTTCATCTTGAACTCCCTATCGCTCAAAAGTTTTTGTTAACGAATGTAATGGTTGCGCTGACTGAGCCAGTCAACGAGACAAGTCCTACGTCGCCGCCGATCGAAATCGCAAAGCCTGGTTTAACAGCCTGAATATTCCAGTCGTTGGCTTTCACTTGAGCTGCTTGCGCGCTGAAGTAGTTGCCGATACCGAAGGCGCGTTTCAAGCCTGTGCGGAAGTGTTCACGGTTGATTTTGTACATCGCCGCGACGTCGCTGTTCACGAACTGCTCTTCTTTCACGACTTCAATGCCGTT
>SXRI01000378.1 GCA_005793615.1 Bdellovibrionales bacterium | reverse complement strand
GGATTTTCGCACGCGCACCGGTTTTCTGTACCACGACGTGCCCTAACATTCCGCGGCTGACATAGCTCTCAACGATGAATCCCTTCATATGCGCCATAAAACCGTCAAAGAGCGAAACTGCGGCATAACCAAGACAGATTGCTAGAATGGTCGCAAGGCTATGCCGCCAATTGAGCAAGACATTTCGATAGGCGAGGCGAAACATGACCAAGCTACGCATATCGTTACCTCAAAAGGTTATTAACATTAAACAAACTCGGTGGATTCTCGGTTTCTTTGGGCTCTTTGTAGTGAATCGTTGTAACGTTGCTATTGTCACTGGCATCACGAATGACCATCTCACTCACAAAGGGGAATTTTTTGCCACCAATGGTGATGTTGTTCAGGTATTTAAACTCGGCGATTTTAAATACCTCGCCGCTGACCGTTAAAAACTCGGCCTTGACCCCCAAACGCGTCCCTTTGCCAATCCAATAGCGAATCTTATCGTAGGTGACGTTCTTAGCCCGCGCCTGAAGTTCAAGACGCCAAGAAGCCGTGCCGTTGATGACATCCTCACCGAGAATCTTTCCTTCATAATCGCGCACATATTGTGTCGAGGCGATGTCACCATTGGCCGCTTGGCCCATAAGTCTCGGCCGCGGCGAAATACTCACCGGTTTTTTTAATCCCGGTTTCACGAACCACAGGGTACGATCGTTAAAAAGCATCACTTCGCCTTTTTGCCGCGCCGGTGCGAGCACCTTGGCGATGGCATCGTTGCCGCGAGCCCGAATTTCATACGTTACCTGGTTT
Source organism: Bdellovibrionales bacterium (assembly GCA_005793615.1). Lineage (GTDB taxonomy): Bacteria > Bdellovibrionota > Bdellovibrionia > Bdellovibrionales > JAMPXM01 > SXRI01. Next base: position 2,901 of record SXRI01000378.1, on the reverse strand, counting down.
TTACTACCTGCCTCGATGGTTTCAATATCCGCGTTCCAAATAAGCCCTTGAGTTGAGGCCGCAGCCCCACGGGCGCGATCACTGGCTTGTAGAAGTTCCGCAGCCGAGGGCTTGGTCGCTTCGACCTCGGTCTCTGCGACGGCTTCGGCTTCGGGTCTTAGGGATTCACTGCTCCACAACACGAAAGCTGTCAGACTATAACCCAACATTTTTGAAATCTTCATCGCGTGATGCCTCCTAGGAGTTTCGCCGGTTCTTCTCTGAGTCGCCCGAAGGTTGCTAGCCACGTCGCAAACATGGTCAATAACAACAAACTGATCGCCATTGATATCGCATAAAGCGGGTGCAATACCAAACGAAGGCGCATTCCGTCTGAGATCCCAGGCGGGTGATAGATAATTCCGGCACGATTCACAAACGCGATCGCCACCACTCCGATCACCGCCCCGACAGCAAGCGAAATCATGCTGAGCCACACAGACTCTTGCACAAAGAGATGCCGTACGATTCGGCGACGAAAACCCAGAGCCCGATAGGTACCGATCTCTTCAGAACGCTCTAAGATAGTCATGGTGGTGGAGTTCAAAACTGAAAACACCACCACGACCGTCATAACAACCGCGATAAAACTTGCCATAGCGAAAAGAAATTGCACCGTCCCAGCGTAATAGGGCGAAAGTTGAAAATCGTCCCAGGGAAGAAAATCGGCCTCTATCCCCGCTTGCGAAAAACTCTCTTGCAAACGCGACAGAGTGACTTGCCGTGTGCTTGCATCTTTCAGCCAAAGGGAATAGCGGCCTACGGCATCTGTCTCATAAAGATTTTGCAGCACGCTTAATGGCGCCATGAGCGCGCTATTATCGCTTTCGTCAAAACCCGTAGTGTAATGAGCGACCACTTCGCCATCGGCGGCGCCCAGAGCCACCTCCCAGCGCTCACCCAAGAGCTGAACATTGGCATCACGGGCAAAGCTTGCGCGCGCATCGTTGGCAGCACAATCCACGATCGCCACCGACCCAGGCGAAAGCTCGTCATGCACGGCTACTTTACCGAGCCCGCGCGCCAAACGTCGACTCAAAGCCAAAGGTGCGAGATCGGCCGGATAGTGCCACAAGCCTCGCCCCTTGAGAAACGGCTTATAGTCCGGAAGCCACTCACGCACCTGAGCCTGGGTGGTGAGTCTTTCATCGACTTTTGGCTCAAGCCCGCGCGCGAAAAAAGGCAGCGACAAGCAGCCGTTACCGATAAGCCCGCTTCCCCATAACTGGCGTTCGAAGAATTCAATATTTTTATCGGCGCTTAAAATACCTTCGATGACCTCTTGTTGGCATTTTGAAAAGCTATGCTCTTTAGGTTTATAGTTGAAGTTCTCAAATCCACCACGGGCAAACACCGCGATATGTCCGGTATGAGCAGCAAAGATCGTATGAGTCTCAAGATAGCGCTGCACTCGATGAACATACGCTCCCAACATCAAGATACCTGCAAAACCAAAAGCGATCGCCGAACCGGTAGCGACATTTCGCTTGAGGTTGCGCTGCAGATTACGTAATGCCAGCAACCAAAAGTGGATCATGAATTGATCACTCCGTCTTTGATATGAATGATCCGACCAACTCGCCCCATAAGTTTCTCATCATGCGTGGAAAAGAGAAAAGTGACATTCCTCTGTGAATTAAGCTCCATCATTAGATCGATAATCTTATGTGAGTTTTCAGAATCAAGATTTGCCGTCGGTTCGTCCGCCAATACCAAGGCCGGATGCCCAGCCAAAGCGCGCGCGATCGCTGCCCGTTGGCGCTGACCACCCGAAAGTTGATCAGGCCGGTTACCCATGTATTTTTCAAGCCCGACATCGGCAATCGCCTTGCGCACCCGCGCAGAGCGCTCGTCACGTGAAATCTTGCGATTGATCAGCAGCGGTAGCTCCACGTTCTCGAAAACCGAAAGGACCGGCACTAAATTAAAGGTCTGAAAAATGAAACTGATTTTCTGATTTCGTAAATCACTTTTTTCATTGTCATTAAGCTTCGCCACGTCAACACCGGCAAGCTCGACCTTGCCGGAATCAGGAGTATCAATACAACCGATGATGTTAAGAAGCGTACTCTTTCCCGATCCGGACGCACCGATCACGGCCGCGAACTCACCGCTATGGATATCAATGCTTACATTCCGAAGCGCCGGAACGGAAACTTGACCGAGGCGGTAGGTTTTATTCACACCTTTGAGACTGATAATGGGAAAATTCGTGCTGGCATTCATATTCTCAAAACCTCTCTTTACCACGTATGCCGATAACCTAGGGTCACACTGTCAGCGATCGTTCCCCGCAACTCTATTTCCGGTGCCCCGAAAGTATGCGCCAAGGCCGCGAGCATCGTACCCGACGTGCCGAAAGCCAACTCAGACATAAGATATGCTGAGGATGAACCATCTTGTAACGACAACAAATCGCGAAAATAAACCGTCCAATCGCGAAACTGCCAGGGCTCAGGCACACGCAGGGAAAGCAGAAGGTACTGTTGCCCAGGAAACTCTAAGCCGAGGCGGCTCATTTTTCCGGCTTGCGCACTATAAACCGCCCCTTGCGCCAGAGTCGTCGGCGCCAAAACGGACCACGCGCCATTGATTTCACTTGCAGAGTATCCTGCCTCCTGAAAAAGACACTCGGCGCGCACATCACTGCCATTCACAAATGCATAGCGAAGCCCCGTGGCCACGAACGTATATATGCGTTCCTCATTTTGGCGAGCTTGCGTGAGTGCGTATTTCGGTTAAGGCGCCCGGCTGTTTCGGTTCGATTCCGCCCGGCTATCGGAGCGTAGCGACGCTACTGATTTAGTTTTCGCATTTCAGATCCTGTCAGTCAAGGGTGGCTCGGGCCTTGCGCTGCGACTC
>SXRI01000377.1 GCA_005793615.1 Bdellovibrionales bacterium | reverse complement strand
GAAGTGGTCAATAACGTTGTCAGTTATGCCATCAAATACAACAAGGCCAATGGACAAGTGAACATTTCGTTCATGGCTTACCAGAATCAGGACAAACGCTATCTACGTATAGTGATCGCCGATACTGGGCAGGGTATTCCGGCTAACAAACTCCATCATGTATTTAATGAGTTTGAAACGGTCGGCAATGTGTCTCGACACCATAAGGGTACCGGACTCGGTATGCCTATTTCAAAGCGCCTGATGAATGCCGTTGGCGGTGAGCTTTCGCTTGAAAGCGTTGAAGGCCAGGGTTCGACATTCTTTGTCGATATTCCGCTGGATAAGGTTCTGGGCGAAGACCTTTACCGGTCACGGTCAGAAGCCTGGAGTGACGATCTCGCAGCCTAAAGAGTACCAGCCTAAAGAGTACCAGCCTAAAGAGTACCAGCCTAAAGAGTACCAGCCAGACGCTCGTTGGCATCGGCAATCTTCTTCATTTGTTTATCGCGAAAGTCAGCGAGTTTGGTTTTCAGGGTAAAATCGGCATTCGCGAGAATCCGTACGGCAAGAAGACCGGCATTGGTCGAGTTATCAATAGCCATTGTAGCGACGGGTACACCTTTGGGCATTTGTACCACCGACAAAAGTGCGTCAAGTCCCTCGAGGCTGGTGATGTTCACCGGTACGCCGATAACAGGTAAAAGTGTCGCCGAGGCCACCATGCCTGGCAGGTGAGCGGCACCACCCGCGCCAGCGATGATAACCTCAAGTCCGCGTTCTTCGGCGGTCATCGCATACTCAAGCATGGCTTGCGGTGTGCGATGGGCCGATACGATGCGGACTTCGTAGGGCACAGAAAAATCCTTGAGTACTTCAATCGCACCCGTCATCACCTTGAGGTCGCTGTCACTACCCATGATAACGCCAACGCGGATGTTGTGAGGCGCTGCGGTTTTCGACTTCGCCTTGGTCGTTGCCTTGGACTTTGCTTTTTTGGTTTTTGTATTGGATTTTGGGGCCATAAAATTAATCAGTGTCCTTAGTTTTGTCGACGCAACTGTTTGACGCAACTGTTTGACTCAAACAATTGCCTCAAACAATTGCCTCAAATACGGACTACACCCGAAAGCAAGAACGTCGGTTTTTTACGAGCGCCAGTGCTTTCTCAGGGGTAGCCGCAAGTACGTTGATGTGGCCCATTTTTCGTCCGGGCCGATTTTCCTCTTTCCCATACCAGTGAAGCTTGATCTCACTGGGCAGTAACCACGTCGCGGGCTCGGTTGTCGATCCCAGGAGATTCATCATCGCAAATCCCGGGCTGAGCACTCGCGGCGTTACCAGATCCTGACCCAAGACGGCCTTAATGTGAAGCGAGAATTGATCGTCGCTCAGCGCATCGAGCGAGTAGTGGCCAGAGTTATGCACGCGGGGCGCGAGTTCATTGACGATCAACTTAGAACCTGTGTCGAAGAGTTCGACTCCCATGGTCCCGCAATAGGAGATCGCACTCAGAAATTTCTCGAGCTTCTGCCCCAGCGCCGTTAACTTTGCGCTTTTTCTAAGAGGTCCTTTGACCCAAAGGCAGCGTGCATTCTCTTGATAGCTCTCAACAAACGGCAGACGCACAGTTTGTCCCCGTAGGCTCCGCACGACCATGACCGCCAGTTCGCGCTTGAAAGGTACAAACTCTTCAGCGATGAAGCCATGCGAGTTTTTCGTGAGCTCAGGCAGAAATTTTTTAAGGTCCTGAGCAGAACGCACGATAAACGTACCGTAGCCGTCATAGCCAAAACGTCGCTTCTTAAAAACCGCACGCCCGCCAAGGTCGTCAAATGCCCAGCGAGCTTCGTCCTCGGTCGCGACAGAGTGAAAGCGCGCCGTTGGCAGGCGGTGCTTGAGTAAGATTTCCTTCTGCGTCAGTCGATCCTGAATCAGCGCCATGTCGCTCGGCCGCGGCAAAACCGGAACCGAAGTTTCACGGCTCAGCGACTCAAGCAGATGGGCGTCAAGAAACTCGCTCTCAAAAGTGACCAGCGAGCAGATCGAGAGAAACTTTCGCAAATCTGCGCGATTTCCCAGTGCCCCTTGAGTCCAAAGGCTCGTGACTTGCGCTGCGGGGTCAAAGGCGTTTTCGGAAAGAACTGCCACCTTGATTCCGAGTTCATGGGCCTTGAGCGCCAGCATTCTGGCCAGCTGCCCACCACCGACAATACCCAAAGGTTTCATGCTGTTGGGCTGAACAACAGGGGCTTTTTTGAGGTTAGAAAAGGCGGTTTTGGTGGTGTTTTTTTTCAAAAGCTGTTCTTTCACTTGATGCTCCACGAGAGGAATTTTTTGACATCTTTCGACTGGTGCGTCAAGACAAGGCGATCCATGTCAGCGCAAAACCGCGGCCTTCAGCGGCCTATTTTAAATGCAAAGGTAAATTTCCCGGTGACTTTGGCGCCGATGGTGGGGCTTAGCCATGTTGCATTTCGCCGCCTGCTGCGTGGCTATTTGCCCACGGGCGCCTGTACCATCTGGCCAACCGAAATGCTCAATAGCCGTCGTATCCCTGGAGAGAATCTGGCAAAGACTCCAGAAACCATGCGCGCTCCCGAAGAGACGGAGTTGGTGCCGCAGATTTTGGGTAACGAAGAGCGACCCATCGCGCTGAGTGTGGCCCGGCTTGAGCACGAATGGGGAGCGGCGGGTGTAGACATCAATATGGGATGCCCTGTGAAGAAGGCGTTGAACCACAATTATGGTGTGGCGTTGATGGGTGATTCTGGCTACGCCGCAGAGGTCGTACGCATGACTGTGGCCAATACTCGATTGCCAGTTTCGGTGAAGTTGCGTGCGATGTCGGTATTTGATGCGGGTTCCACAACGGGCTCAACCTCGCATTCAACGTCGCCTTCAGCATCGGCCGCCGACCTTAGCTATCTGTTGAAGTTTGTGCGCGGACTTGAAGAGGCTGGGGCTTCGTGGATCACACTGCATCCGCGAACTGCGGAGCAAAAGCGTCGTGGGTCAGCGGATTGGCGACAGATTCGCGAGTTGCGCGAGGCCATAAGCCTTCCGGTGATTGGCAATGGTGATATTCAAACCGCTGATGATGCCTTAGCCATGCTCGAATCGACCGGTTGTGATATGGCGATGATTGGGCGAGCGTTGACCGCCAGACCGTGGCTCTTGTGGCAGCTAGGCGAAGAGTTGGGTTTTGCTGCCCCACCGGGGCGAGAAGGGGAGCGCGCGCCGCGCTCGCCGCTTGAAGAAGGCCGTGAGTATGGCCGGGCACTTAAAACTTGTTTGATTTATATGCGTGAGCATTTTTCCGACGATCTGGCGTTGAGGAAATTTCGTTTTCTCGTGCGCACCGGATCGCCATGGTTGCATTTCGGTCAGGATCTCTATGCGCGTTCCACTAAGGCAAAAACGCTCGATGAGCTCGCGTGTGCGCTCGAGGTATTTTTCGCGGGCGAGCAGCCAATGGCGGCGCGAACGGAGCTTCGGCAGTAGATCATTGCGCCAATCAGTTGCGCCAATCAATTGCGCTGTTGTTGCTGTGAATTAGCGGCGTCCTCGCGCTGTCGTTCAAGCAGGCGCGAACCGACGTTTGAAATAATCTCGGTTGGATTTCCGGCGGGCGAACCGAAATAGCTACCGGCATCTACGATCCAGCTGGCGTTACCTTGAAATTCCCACTTCAGCGGTTTTTCATCCAAGATCGCTGTCGCCACAGCGGCCGAGGCGGGTGTATCCCAAGCTACCGTCCAGAAGAGATTGCTGAAAGCGCCTGGTTTGCTAAAATTCTTCAGAGCTTGCAGGCGGTGATCGAAACCCATGATGACCTTACCCGACTGTGAAGCGCCGAGTACCAGGCCATGAAAATCGGCAGCTTGGTCAAGGCGGCCCCAGATCAAACCCGCCCCGAGGAGTTTTCCAGGTTCACCCGAGCTCACGCCAATGCCAACTTTTACCATTGGCCATACGACGAGGTTTGAGTCCCATTCGACGTAGTTTGTGATCTCGCCGCTATCGACATGAATCTGCTGCACCTGCATCGGCACGAACACGCCAGCGACAATGATCGAAGCGCCAACGCTAAAGCCCAGGTCTTTACTCCAATCAACACCGGTGAAGATCATTAACCCGGTTGGCGTACCGAGTTTCGCCAGACGACTCGTGGGTTGGACCTCGGCAAAGAATTTCTGCATATAGCCGACCAGATTATCGAGACTCTGATCAAAGCGACTGGCCTCGTCGAGTAAAGTCTGATCGACTTTGCCGTTGAGACCGGTACGCGGGCTCTTGTCGCGAATGAGCTCTAGATGTTCCTTCATTCTTTTGAGCGAAACGCCAAGGGCCGCCCTCTGGTCGGGATTGAAGAGATTGATGGTTAGCGGGGTTTTAACATAGAGATAGCGGCTGTCCTTGCTCTTCGAGTAGCGAACTTGCGGTTGATTATCGACGTTAACAGCAGGCGCCTGCGCCAGGGCACGGCTCGTCAGTGTCAGCATGCAAACTGCCACCAGCAGACCTGTGTACAGAACTGAAAAACGATAGGTGGCAAGATGTTTAAACATATTCTTGGTCTCCTGTGGGCACTGCGAATCTCCAGTGCCCGGGAACCTCTATACGAAATTCAAGCCAACCTGTCTGAGAATATAGGCGTTTACAACTTTCCCGATCGTCAAATTGTTCGCCAGTGCTGACTTTTCATGGCTCTCCCTCGGTCTTTGTTCTTTTTGTGGGGCCCGGTACTTTTGCGTTGAACTGGGGTCTTGAAGTCGTCACAATACATGCGTACCGGCCGCCGCACGCAATCTCAATGAACCGCGGAATCCCAAAGCGAGGCTCGGCTTAGTGGCAGTAGGCCTTTACCGGTTCCTTGATCCAGTTCACTTGTCCCTCGATCGCAAAGCCCAGCTGATGAACGAGATCGTGATGAAACGAGCACAAAGTTGTAAGGTTATCCTGTTCGTTGCTGCCGCCATGGCTCACTGAGATAATGTGATGCGTATGAAGCCAGCGATCATTGGTGCAACGATGGCCCGCCAGATCTATGAATGTGCACTGGGCTTGGTCGCGAACATTGACAGCATGTCTGGTCCGCGCGGCTATAGGCATTCGCCTATTGAATGCACTGGGGTTTTCTCGGTGTTTTTCTCTGGATTTTGTGCAAACAGAGTTCTCTGTTGAAATCTTCGGTGTAGCTCTGGCGGTATTTCTGGCGGTATTTCTGGTCACGTCACTGGCAATGTCATTGGCAATGATTTTGGCCCCGCGTTGGCGCGCCCGCTCGGCCTTGCGCACGGGTTCATGGCGATTCAGGAAGTCGTCGAGGACGAACTTCAGAGTTTCATCAAGTTTCAGGGCGCGTTTAGATTTGCTCGCCATCACGGCTTGCGCCTTCTTCAAAAGCTCCAGCACTTCGGTCGGAACCTTTAGACTCTCATGCCTTTGGTTTCCACGGTCACTTCGACGAGCGACCTCCTGATCGGTCTCGCGTTGGGTATGAGTGGCGGCGAACTCAATGAGTTCCTTTGCATTTTCTTTCGTCAGTACCGCGACGATTCTGCTGGCTCGATGGACGCTGATTTTTTGCAGACTGATAGCGTCGTTAAGAGCTCCGAGCTCTTTGGCTTTTCGCGCCACTGAGATCAACGCATAGGCCACTGGCTCACTTAAGCCAAGGGCCGAGACCGTGTAAGTAAACAAACTCGAAAACCCCAGCGTTCGATGGAGCTTCAGCCTCTCGATCTCGATCAAAACACCTACCAACTCCGACTCCGTCCGTCGGTGTTGTCGGCTTAGTTTGAGAGCATGTTCATGTAGGGAGTTAATCATGCGAACCTCCTTTGCAAGGAAAGGCATGTATACCATGAGGTTTCGCATCAGCATTTTGGGAGTGGTGTAGGCATTTTTTAATTCAAAGCCAAACGAGCGAGGATCGACCTCCGAACACGCAGGCGCGCTTAAGGCGATGTTGAAAAGAAAACGTTTGCTCCAGATCCTTTTAAGGACGCTCGGAGCTTCGAAATTTGTGTCAACAAAATTTGGGGATGATTTGGTAATGCCTCAGTTATTGGAGCAAAAAGAATTTGACTTCTGCGGCTAAAGAATAAACTAATATTGTTTATGCCGTATGTTAAAGCGAATCGCTACGCAAAAGGTCGTTATATTAAAGTCAGTGGTGACGACAATTGGTCT
>SXRI01000376.1 GCA_005793615.1 Bdellovibrionales bacterium | reverse complement strand
TTCTCGCATTGGATATGAAGAAGCTTGTAAACTCACTCAACAGTCTCAAGGAAACCGCGAATCTTTATAAAAATACTATCACGGTCGATGATGGATCGGAGACCTCCTATGGAGAAGCGATGAAGGAAGTTGAGCTTCAATAATGACGTGACGTCGATACGTCACGTTTACTTGCCAAGAATGCGAAATCAAAAAAAACGCCAAAGTGAGCCTTGGACCCGAAGTATTTCTGCACGACAATTTGCTTTTTTTTAAAAAGCTGCGCGACTTATTACTTTCCTTCGTACCCTATGGGAGTTGGCTCTCAAACATCCAACCCGGAAATGCGTTCCACGCGAGACTTCTGGGCTTCGTGTTTAAACTCGCGAATTCGTTGTTATACGTCTCTTCCTTAAAATTTACCGAGATGCCCCCGAACCTTGCCGACTCTCACGCTTGAGATAAGGACTTCCCTTAAATTTCTCCTTTCCCTTTGAGATAATCTTCGCGCTGCTATTTTTTACGGTCATTTCCAGTGGGCCAAACCTAACAAAAACACCCAAGTTCTGATATCTTGGTGTTGCCAAAGTGAAAATGTTGTTTGTTTTTTAGCTCAGCAAATGGGTTTTTGCGAAGCTTTGCCTCAGCGCAAGTCAACGTGCCGTTTTGACGGCACATCTTCCCTTCTGAGGTATGTAAAGCCCATCGCCCGGCATACGCGCCAGGCTTGTTCGGTAGTTTGCGGTCCGCCATCGTCTGTTGCCATGACCTCAGGTACGAAGCGCTTTTGATCCGTTTCCCGCAGTGCCATCACGACAATGTAGGAACATAAAAAAGTGCCATCGTCATCGATCGCTTTATTCCAGCAGTCGTATTCCAAATTGCGCAGTTTCTCGCTGGCCAATGCCGGGAGCGCCATGAAGATCGACGTCATGGTAACGATAATCAGGTTTGAAAAACGCATATCCAAATCTCCTTCTGGTGCCGAGCTTCGGGCGCCGGGCTTCAGGCCAGCCCCCGTTTCATTCAATCCTAAGTTCTACCTTTCGGTAAACTACTTTCCGAGATCCGACGCGCTCACGGTGACTCGCAGAGGTGCTCGCCTAAGGAGCATTTTCAGTAAGTGTAGCGGAAAATTCTGCAGCCCTCGGTTTCATGTAGACCTTGACCTGCCCTTAGGCGACGCCGTAGGATCCGCGCCCATGGAGAATTTGATCAACGCGCTCGGTCCTGAAAAATTCTATATCATGATTGCGATGATGCTGACGGTGCCGGTGGGCATGTTGGTGTTTATGCTGGTGGTGCGTGCGCGTAAACGCAAACAACCGCCGCCACTCGCAGCTCCCACTCAGGTGCCACCTTTTCGGGTAAAGGATGGTTCCGAATCCCAGGTTGTTGTCGAAACTCCAGAGGCTGCCGCTCTTGAGGCCACCATTGAGCTCGCGGGAGACACCGGTGGTGAGGTCCCGTCTGAAAAGGTCGCAACTCCCGAGGAGATCAAGCGGTCTGAGCTTAAGCCCTTGGCAAGCGCGCTATCCAACACCCGCAGTTCGTTTTTTGGGCGGCTGCAAAAGATCTTCGGGAGCAAGTCAGCGCTCACTGCAAGTGAGCTAGATGAGGTTGAAGAGATTCTCTATACCTCGGATCTGGGGCCGCAAACCGTACAGCGACTTCTCGAGGCCGTGCAAGCCAAGCTTAAATCGGGTGGCGGTTCGGGCTTCGAGGCCGTGCGTACGGCTCTGAAGGAACAGATGCTCGAGATCTTCTCGACTCTCGAGACGGGGGCGAAGACTCCAGAGGTTCACCACGGAAGTGAAACCTATCTCGAGGGACTTGAACGCTTGGCGATTTGGGATCATAAGCCAGCGGTCATTATGGTTGTTGGTGTCAATGGCGCCGGCAAGACGACGACAATAGGTAAACTCTCGCGCAGGCTGGCGCAGTCAGGGCGCAGGGTTTTGGTTGCCGCTGGTGATACTTTTCGTGCCGCTGCCGGAGATCAGCTCAAGGTGTGGACTGAGCGCGCGCAGGTTGAGATTTATAGTCCAGAGGGTGTCACTGAGCCGAGCGCGGTCGCATTCAAAGCTTGTGAGCAGGCGCTCGCTGGTGGTTTTGATGTGGTGATTATTGACACCGCAGGCCGCCTTCATACACAAAAAAACCTGATGGAAGAGCTCAAGAAAATGAAGCGGGTTATGAGCAAACCACTTCCGACCGCTCCGCATGAGGTTTTATTGGTGCTCGATGCTAATTCGGGACAGAACGCCTTGATTCAAGCGCGCGAGTTTCATCAAGCCATCGGTGTCACTGGTGTGGTCCTGACCAAGCTTGATGGTTCAGCCAAAGGTGGTGTGGCGGTTGGTCTAGCTTGTGAGCTGGGCCTACCGATTAAACTCATTGGCGTCGGCGAGGGCATCGACGACTTACGTCGGTTTCAGTCCGAAGAATTCGTCGATTCTATCATTTGAGGTAATGCAACGCATTGCTTCCGTAAAAGGAAGATGGCTGTCTTGCTTGTGCAGCGCATCTCTCATATTCTGTGGCAATGATTGAGAAATCTCCAAAATCCGAGACTCCAAATCGAGCTTCGGAATCCCGCGGAAAGTTGTTTGAAGTTGAAATCGCGGGAGTCCCTTTGCGTTTGAAATCCACACATGATGTCCAGACGGTCAACGAACTGGTGGCGCTCGTCGATCGCAAGATCAAAGAGGCCCTTCCTCTCACTAAAACCGGTTCGATTCAAAATGCCTCGATTTTAGCCTCTTTACATCTGGCGGAAGAAAACCTAACTCTTCGACTCAAGGCGCAAGCCGAGCTCGAACGGTTGGAATCAAAAGCGCTCAAAGTGATTTCGGAATTGGAGAGTTCTCGTATGACGGGGCTCCAAGGTAAAGACGAGCGAACTGCCAAAGGCGGCGGTTTGGACTCGAAAACGGATCAGAGCGAAACTTCATTCCAGCAGGAATCGGCACTGTCGGCAGAAATGCCAACAGACGAAACGCTGCAGTCAGAGACGCTGGTAACTTGATCGTTTAGTCTTTAGCTAAGAGTTCCCCTCATCAATTTCGTGGGGACTCGTGTAAGTGAATTCAAAGAACGTGAAGGTGAGCGACGGCTCACTCCATAAATCCAATCTTCGTTTGGCTTTTCGTGAAAAGGCCAACCAACACCTCCTGCATTCTCCGCAAAGGTCTGCGCAACAAACTGCGCTTGCTCACCGGGTGAAGTCGTTGCTCACGGACCTGCGGGCGACAGGCATCTGGGGCAGCTTTCAGCCCATTGGAGCCGAACCCGATATTCGTCCGATCATGCGAGACCTTGAAAGAGATGCCGTGATCAGCTGGGCCTACCCGCGTGTCGAGGGTGATAGCCTTACATTTTATCTGGTTACGGATTCTACGACCATGATCGCTAACCGATGGGGCATTCTCGAGCCAGATCCTTTGCTTTCACCTCGGGTCGAGGCCGATGCTTTTCAAGGTTTGATCATTCCGGGGGTCGCTTTTGATATCCAATGTCAGCGGCTTTGCCGGGGGCGGGG
>SXRI01000375.1 GCA_005793615.1 Bdellovibrionales bacterium | reverse complement strand
GCTCTTTGCCGGCGTGTACTTCTCTCAACATCCGAATACAAAAAAAATGAACTCGGAAACCTCCTGGTTGATCGAAGCGGTTTCTGGTTTGGGTGAGCAATTGGTTTCAGGTGCGACCACTCCGGTAGCGATTGATGGCACGACCACTCTCAAATTGGATGGCTGGCAAACGATCTATACCGAAACCATTCGCACCTGGGGTGAACGGGCCCGTTTAGAACTCGGTTACGAAGTCGACATGGAATGGGCGATCGACAGCAGCCATCAGGTTTGGGTTCTTCAAGCACGGCCGATCACTACTGTTAAGAACACTCTTCGAAAAAGTGAAATTTTAAATGAGGAATTCACCCGCATCCGCAATGAATTCCCTTTGAGTGCGACTTGGGACGGACAAGTTTTCTCTGAATGGACCGGTGTTCCCTCGGAAATGAGTTTCGGCATATGGGCCCAGGCCTTTCAACGCGGTGGTGCCTTTGACCTTGCTTTGCGCGAGGTCGGTTTTGCGGGTCTGCGCGCAGAAGACGGCGTTGTGCTCGATCGACTTTTTGGTCGCGGTTATCTCAATCTGCAAAAGGTTGAACAAGCCTATTTCGGCGACTCACCGTACATGATCGCGCTCGACCCTCGCCCCCACTTGGTTTTTTCTTTCCGCCGGATCACGCTCAAGAATTTATTGCGCGCGCCCTACGGAATTTACAAGATGGCGAAAGTAGCGTGGACGCTGCAGTCAAATCGTAAAACCCTCGCCGCCAAGGCCGCACGCGCGGCTATCACGCCGCCAACTTTCGACATTCGTCGCCTTGATCTCTCTGACCTCGTCGACGCGTTCCAATTTCACGCTAAAGAGTTTGCCACCAACCGCCTTAAGCCAACTATGTTACTGACTCTGTTGATCGAGTCGACAGTACAGGGTTTGATCGCGTACTTGCGCGGTGAACGTAGCAAAGAAGACGCGTGGCATGCAGTTCAGGAAACTATCGGCGCGGGCCTCCATTCCGTGGCTAGTGAAATGCACGCCGCCTATTTGAGTGCGGTCGGCGACGCAACTAAATGGCGGGCTTTCAATGCGCAGTTCGGCCACCGTGGCTTTAACGAATTGGAGCTCGCGCATCCGCGCTGGTGCGAAGAATCTGTGCAGGCAACTGGGCGCCTAAGCAGTCAGGTGGTCTCTCCTCATCCGAAAACAGCGCCGCCATTGACGTCGTCTAAATCCTGGAAGGTCAAACTGATCGAACAGGAGGTGGGTTACCTCAATGAGCTTCTGGTTGAGCGCGAGAGCATCAAGATGGAGGTCATGCGTTCCTATGCGCAGCTACGTTGGATGCTTCTCAAAATCGCCGAACTCTCCGGTCCGTTTTTTCAAGGCCGCGATCAACAGAGAATTTTCTGGCTTCGCCCTGATGAACTGAACTTACTGGCGGGCACGACCAGTGACGTGGAACGAGCGGTTCGCCTAGCCGATGAACGTCGCGAAAGAGCAGAGGCTCTGAAGTCCTTCGAGTTGCCTTTAAGTTTCTCGTGCAGAGATCTGGAGAAAATCTGGAGTGGCGATTTTGGCGAAAAAACTCGTGTTTTGCACGGTTTGCCACTGGCGTCAGGTTTAGTGCGCGGCCGAGTTCACATTGTCACCGAGCCTGAATCTGAAAACCCGGAAACCTGGCCTGCGGATACGATTTTGGTCGCCGAGGCTACTGATCCGGGTTGGACGCCGCTCTTCCAGCGAGCGAAAGCATTGGTCGTCGCACGTGGCGGGTCATTATCCCACTGCGCGATTGTTGCTCGCGAACTTGGATTACCTGCGGTCAGTGGTATTTTTGCAGTCACACATACTTTAAATGAGGGTGAATATGTTTGGGTTGACGGAAATCACGGCGTTGTCAGAAGAGAGCGTTAAGCTCGCGATAATTCCGACAGTCGTCTTGCCGTTTGCGTTAGTCAGCGTGGTCGCCACCTCCATGGCATCAGCAGTGGCTGCGGTTTTCGGCTATCAACTGAGAGCAGAGGGGCCTAAACGCCTTCTCGAACTCCTGCTAAAACCTAAAGTACTTGTCGCCGCCGTCGCGTTCAACGTCGCGCTTTGGGGAGCTTATAAAGGTTATCTCTACTTCGTTAAGAATGCGCCATGGCCGATGATCCTTGTTCATGCCATGAACTCCGATGTTGGCGCAGGACTTAACCAATATGGCAACACTGACTTTGTTCGCAACCAGGAGCGCAGTGGCCTTCCCTTTGGAGAAAAACCTAATCAGGGTCTCGATCTTGTGTGGCAGGCCAAAGTAGGTGGCCCGGTATTTGGTGAACTTCTTGAAACCAATGGCCGACTCTTCGTGAGCAACGATAATGGCGCGCTAACTGAAATCGATGCCGAGACCGGTAAAGTCATTCGCCTTTTTCGCATCGGCCAAGCGGTTTCACCGTCTGCGATGATTCACGACAATGTGATTTACTTTGGTGAGGGGGAACACGATACCCACCACGCTCGCCTTTACGCCTTTGATCTTGTTACCGGT
>SXRI01000374.1 GCA_005793615.1 Bdellovibrionales bacterium | reverse complement strand
GTCTTGGCACCGGTTATATCCACGAAATCAAAGCGTAACGAGTTGGCATCATCAAATCGCGTCGCACGCAAGCGGGGTTGATTTCCCACCATGCAATAATGGGTGAGCATGAGCGACTCGCCATCGAGGTGAAAAACTGTGATCATGCCGCCAGAGTTTTCAATAAGAGCGGTGCCATTGGCCTGCAGCTCATAAGTCATCGTGGCTGTTTTTCCATTCTCTGCAGCGAAGCTCCAGGTGCCGACCAGGGTCTTTAGTTTCGCAAACGCGTCTTCGGACTTAGTTCCCGCCACGGCCGAGTTTGGCAAAACCGCCATGAGGCCCAGCGCTAAACCCATTAAAGAAAGTGATTTGATAAATTTCATTTGTTGCTCCTTGGTTTCATTGTTAGTTAAGGACTGTTCTTGCAGCAAGAATTACTGAATAACCGCGAACCAAACAACGCGCATTTTAAACAGAGTTTTTATGTTCAGTGATTTCATAAACTTACAACCATCACTGCAACGCCAGCGCGTGTGGAATCTCGAGAATATTCTCTCGCAGGCCGAGGTTTTCACGCGCGAATTGAGCGCACGAGCAGAACCGCCGTCGGTTCTGAATTTGAGCCCCCCGACCTTACGTTCCTCACCCTTTGATGACCTCGAGGCGTTTTTCATTCAGCTCTCGCTTCTCGAAATCACGACAGCGTTAGACCTTGGCATCAGTGCTTTCAACACCGCTAGGGAGATTCTTATCGCAAGCGATGTTCGCTGGGGTAGCTCGCGCAATGACTTTCTCTGGGCCGAACTGTTTTCGCGCCTTGGTGAAGTGGCTGAGCGTTCAGGCGAGGTTTGGCTGGGCGGATTTCTTAAGGCCCTTTTGCCACGCGAACTACGCCTAACGAGACTGACTGCGAAATCGAACGAACCCGCCAATTACCACGGCAATTCCCTCGAAACGCCTAATACCAAGATTCAAGATCAGGTTCTCACTGGCGACTGGTTGCGCGATCGAGCCGCGCTTAAAGGTCAGCCTTTTGCTTTATCGACTTGTGAGTATCTTCTTTCGCTAGATCCGACATCAATCTTAAGTGAGACCTCATGGTCACCACAGCAGATGGGCGAAGTTCGCCTACTCGGCCATCTCACCGGCGATTCGATGATCCTTAAGCGGACTCCTATGTTTTCCACATTGGCGCGCAAAGCGCCTGAGGCTACGCCCCTACGCTACTTGGCCAATGTTGAAAAAACTTTGACGACACGTTCACTCCAGCCAAGCGATTGGTTGGAACTGGGGCGCGAGGTCGCGCGCTTTCTGCGTCTTGAAACTTCGTTACGTCTTCAGGCTTTGACGCTTGCGTGGATTTATCGTGTCGCCCTGACGAAACGCAATCCCGGTCTTGCGAACTTTATCCTCAAGTCATATTTCGAACGCACCCGCCAAGGCAGTGATCCTTATCGTCTCCTTGGCCAACAAGACTCTGCTGAGCGATCGCCCACACCATCGGTGCACAGCCTTTGGCATCGTTCAGCTTCGGTGGTCAATTTGACTTCGGAGATCATGCTGGTTCTGGGGCAGGAGCGTTTTCGTAATATTTTTCGCTCACGTCGTCTGAATCTCACTTCGAGTGAGCGGATGTTAGCTCTCAAAACGATCGCACGCGAACTCGGTCGATTGCGTGGCCCAATGATGAAGCTCGGTCAGATGGCATCGTATCTGACCGATGATTTGAGTGATTCCGAAATCAGTTTGTTTGAGTTTTTGTGGTCGCAGGCCCCGGCGCTGGCGTATGCGCAAATCCACGAATCAATTCCAGCTGATCTTCTTGCGAATGTGAAGCTCCTCGATCCGGTACCGATCGGCACCGGAAGTGTTTCACAGGTCCATCACGGCATTCTTAACAACGGTGACGAAGTCGCCGCCAAGATCCTCCTCCCGGGAATCGAACAGGCGATCTCGGCTGACATGAGACTCTTGCGTACGATTCTGCCTCTTGGGAGAGTTTTGACACCCGGAGTACCCCTGAAAGAACTCTATCAGGAGATTGCGGAAAAGCTG
This sequence comes from Bdellovibrionales bacterium, assembly GCA_005793615.1. Lineage (GTDB taxonomy): Bacteria > Bdellovibrionota > Bdellovibrionia > Bdellovibrionales > JAMPXM01 > SXRI01. Next base: position 1,480 of record SXRI01000374.1, on the reverse strand, counting down.
GCGCTTGAAACCGATTTGCTTTCCGAGGCGCGTGCGATCGAAACTCTGCGTTTGCGATTCCATGATTATCCCGACATCTATCTGCCACGCGTGTATCCCGAGAAGAGTTTTAAGAACGTCTTATTGATGTCATTTGAACACGGACAGACACTAGACGAATTTATCGCAACGGCCTCACAAGAAGAACGTGACCGCGCCGGTGTCGCTATTGTGCGCTTTGTGGTGACCTCGGTCCGTGATCGTTTTTTTTCGGCCGACCCTCATCCCGGAAATTATCTTTTCAATCACGGCCGGGTGACCTTTCTGGATTTTGGTTCATTTGTCGATTGGGATTCGCGCACGAGTGCCGCGTGGAACGATCTGATTCTTGCCTTTCTACGTTATGATTTCGAACTCTACATCAAGGCTCTAGAGTCGCTTCGCTGCATCGAGCCTCGCGCCAAAGAGAGTGAGCGTCGCGCGATCTTTGACATCTTCGCAAAACCACAGAAGGGTTTTTGGAACACAGGTGAGTACTGTGCACTCGATGCGCGAGTCACCACCGCACAATTAAGAGGCATGATGGCGGCGTTTAAAACTCGCTCACCGATTAAGCTCTATCCGAAGTTTCTCTTTGGTTTGCGAATTTACCTAGGGCACCTCAACGTCGTGGCGCGCCTAGGCGCGAGGCATAATTGGACTGAACTTGTGTCCAGTATCTTCCAAGATCAGTAGATCCCTCCCTCTCAAATCGTTCACCGCCGCTCAGAGCGATGCGACCTACTCACATCGACGGTGAAGGATCTGGCAAACCATTTCACTCTGAAATCGCGAGTTGTGTTACACTGGGTAGCTACTTTCCGTGACCGACTTCAGCAGATCTCTTTTCGAAGGCCAATTTTCAAGGAGCTACAGTGAACACGACTCTTTACGTATCAAACCTGCCGCTTTCGATGGACTCTTCAGCACTGGAAGATTTGTTCACCCGTGTCGGCAATGTTCGCTATGCTCGTATCTTGTGCGACACTGGATCAACAGCCAGACTCGGTCGAGGAGTCGTGGAAATGTCGACTCCAGAGGAAACCCAGAACTGCCTTTTACTTCTCAATGGCGAAGTCGTCAGCGGCAGCACGCTCGTCGTGCGTACCAGCGAATCGGTTGTGCGCAGACCGGTTCTCACCAAAGTTCCACGTAAGAACCGTCGACTGAAAAAAATCACATCTGGAAGCCACTGATCGAGCCCCCTCGCAGGCGCCGAGAAATGAATTTAAGGTTTGCCAAAGATTCGGTCGACCTCGGCGAAAGTCATCGTAAGGGGTAACAACAACCTGCCATAGGCATCTTCGACGTCGAGCTGAATGCCGGGAGCATAGATCAAAGCACCGATTCCCCGTGGAGTGGAGTCTTGCAATGGATCGTCCAGCTGCTGCAGGCTTTCAAGATTATCCCGCAACTTGCGTCTTAGGTAGCTGACGTCAGAATTTGCGTAACGGAGTTGACT
>SXRI01000373.1 GCA_005793615.1 Bdellovibrionales bacterium | reverse complement strand
ATCCTTTAATGATGAGATGTGGGGATCACGTCTCATCAGGATGAAAGAGAGCTTTTTCTTTTACACCGATTACCTACAAATTTGCCCCTATACCCTGGGCCTTCGTCTCGGCCGCCGCCGGCGGAAAAAAGAAAGATCCAAGTTCGCGAACCGCTAGGCCCGCTACTTAGGCTAAGCCTTGAGCAAAGACTGCGTCCAGCGACTGATCGACGCCAGAACATTGTCGCTGGCGTTTGCGAATTGAACGCCGTAGCGCTTCTGCTCCTCACTCCAAACGACCATGCCTTCGACTTCGAGATTATCTTTGCCGTCAGGGCTCTGAATGGCCATCTTCACTACGCCACCCTTCTCTAGCCATGCGTCGGTATTGAGCTGGATACCGCCCAATGAAATTGTACTGACACTTCCCACCAGCTCGCGATCGCCAAAGCGTATTCGCACCTGCGAATCGATCTGATAACGAGTATAACGTCGCAAGTTTTTACCAGCGCGTTGCCTAAGCGCGATGCTTAGTAGGATTGGTGAAATCAAGAGCGCCAGTAAACCAAAAAATGCCAGGTTCTTTTGTGGGCCCGAGAGTTCACCCCCGTCGCCACCACCACCGCCCATTGTCCGCACCACAAGTCCGCAGCCGCCACCGTTCATGGCGGCGCCACCGGTACTACTTGGGGCACGCGAACCATCGTAAGCAGGTTGACTCGAACTAATACTTGCCGCCTTGGCATTGACTATCGAGTTGTAAACATTAATGCGTGCCTGGGTACTAGTTTTATGAGCAAGGCTCGAAATCTGGGTCGAGACACCGTAAAGGATGTTCTTAAGTTGATAACCATTCATTGTTGGTTGCTCACGCACCATCAATGCAGCCACACCGGAGACGAAAGGTGTTGCCATGGAAGTGCCCGACATACGATAGGTCGCATTTCCTGGATAGGTACTGAGAATGCTGACACCCGGCGAACCAACTCCAACTGTCGACGCGCCAAAGTTCGAGAAACTCGCAAAGCCGTCAAGATCGGAAGTCGCGGCGATCGCCATTAAATTAGGTACCGTGTAATTTGCCGGATAGGTCGGCGTTTGGTCGTTATTCATAGAAGAGTTACCGGCCGCGGCCACGAAGATCGTATCTCGTGAATAAGCATAGCTGATAGCCTCGAGAAGTGAGGCCGAGTATCCGCCACCGCCCCATGAATTATTGAGAACCTTAGCGCCATTGTTAACAGCGTAATAAATCGCGTTGACCGCATCAGAAGTCGAACCTGCGCCCGTCGCATCAAGGAATTTTAAAGTCATGATGCGAATCTTGGCCGCTTGAATCGGCGAAGCAAAGATATCCTGTGTTGTACCAAGGACAATGCCGGCAACATGCGTTCCATGTCCGTCATCGTCGAGTGGAGAGTTGTTGCTGTAGGCAAAATTCCAACCATTAATATCGTCGACATAGCCGTTATGGTCGTCATCAATACCATTGCCTGCGATCTCGTTGGGGTTAACCCAAAGTGCACCTGAGTTCACAAACACCGAATGGTTAAGATCTACGCCTGTATCGATGATCGCCACCACAGATGGGGTTAGTCCCGGCGTCATCTGTGCCCATGCATCTTGCAATTGAATCGGCGCAGCCGTCTGCGAAGTAGATGAACTGGCACTAACGTCGCCAGCAGCGGCCGCCGCATTTTGCACCTGCTCAATCGGGATGGGCTGCCCCTCACCGCCTACACTGAGGCGACGGACAATATAGTTCGGCTCGGCATACTCGACGTCAGGATCATTATTGAGTTGATTGATGACATCATGAACCTTTTCGCCCTTGGGAACATTGAAGTGATGCATGTTCAGGCCATGCCAAGAACCCTTCAGCGACATCGCCTTTTGGCTTACGGCTTTACCGACAAAGGCCTGCGCCTTAAGAGACTTCGAGGTCCCTTTGAGCTTCACTATGACTTCGCCCTCACGATACTCATGGGTCGCCACAATCTTGTTTTGTCCTTGGCCATGGGCTGGGGCTGAATACCCGACCGCAGAGAGAATGGACGCACAAAACGCGGCCCGCAAAGAAGTAAATATCCAACCACGAGCCTGAATAAGCCTGTCGCCCATTCGAGTCCTCCGCCAACTGTGAGCAGTCAAAGGTCTAGCCTTTATCTCATCGGACTAAAGTCTCGAAAATTTAAGACTTAAGCCGCAGTTGCGGTGACTTTTTTTTAACTTGGCAAAATGATGTAACTTATTGAAATTACTTATGATGTATCAGCTTGAATCGCCTCAATGAAAGACTCACCAAGACTCCCTCTGGAAATTATCTGCGAGGACCTCCAAAACGAGGAACCTCAATCTCAAAAAAGGACAGCGAAGAACCGAGGCCGAAAATACGGCCGAAACATCAGCGAGTAACACGTCCCGATTTGCCAGATGGGGCGGACCCAACTCCGGACTTGCACGCGTTCAACAGGTAGGCCTGCTGCTCGCGAAGAGCATCATCTTGTTGAAGTTGTGACGATTACCCTTCGCGGCCGTTGACCTTTGGATTGATCGAAATCTTCGCGGATTTACGCATCTCTTCTAACCATTTACGAACTGACTCTTCGGTACGACGTCCGGCCATCATTTCGCCCATCATGTCGGCTTGCTTATCCTTGGGAGCGTCCTTCACCGCAGGCACAGCTTTAAAGCGCACCAAGAAAGCTCGACCGCCTTCGCGCACCAGGGTCTCGGAAAGCGGCTTAGCTGCCGTCAGCTGAAAGGCCACGCGCACGAGCTCATCGTTGGGACCGATCTTCGGAACCATGTCACTATCAATCGAAAACGCCCCTGTTTCGTCCCACTTCAACTTGTAGTCAGTAACGAACTTTTGAACCGCCGCCAGCTCGCCCTTTTTAAGGGCCGCTTGGAGAGTCTCGACCGCCGCATGGGAACGATCCTTAGCAATTAAAATCGCGGCGACTTCATCCTTAGTATCATCGGCTGTACGATTGAGAGCCGGCTTTTTCTCGAGAACCTGAATCAGGTGATAGCCATAGTCAGTTTTAACCGGCGCACTCACCTGATTAGCCGCGAGCGAAAACGCTGCCTGCTCAAATTCGGGCACCATTTTTCCACGACTGAAGAAATCCAACAAACCACCCTTGGCTTTCGATCCAGGGTCCTCGCTGAATTGGCTCGCCAACTTTCCAAAATCCTCTGTCTTTGCACGTTTGGCGAGGTCTTCAATTTTTGCCAGAGCCTTTTTCTCGGCTTCGACGTCGCCGGCCTGTGCACGAATCAAAATATGACGCGCCTTAACCTTTTCAGGAGAATTGAATTCCTGCTGGTGACTATTGAAATAATCTTTGATTTTAGCATCGTTACCGGCTTCAGCAACGTAGACCTTCACGTCAGCAGCCGCAATCGACTCAGGCACCACCAAGGTTTCAACCGGCACAGCCACAAAATCAAGATTCGCCTTCATTTCCTTGAGTGCTGCGCTCTTCTCACTCTCGGCCTTTAATGGCGTCAATGAGGCAGAGAACATGCGGAACATCCGCCGCATAGCCTGTTCACGGCGAATATCAGCCTCAAACTGCGCCGGAGTTTTGCGAATCTGCTCGACATAGCGTCGATAGAGTTCACTCTTGAAGCTACCCTCTTCCTGGAACTGCGGAATTTCGACTAGAAAATCTCGAACTTCAGCATCACTTGCCAAAATATGCTGCTGCACAGCTGCCTGATTAATAAGCTCATATTCGACCAACTCATTGAGGGCTTGTTGGTTTAGAATTTGACGCCCAGCATCTCCACCCATTGCCTGTAATTGCTCAAATCGTGGATTGCGACGCAGTCGTTCAACGGCCTCAGAAAATTGTGCCAGCGAAATACTCGCATCGTTAACCACCGCAGCGGCGCCGCCAGAAGCCACCCCTTGATCGCGGGGATTCATTCCCCAGAAGACAAAAACCAGAATGATCGCCCCAAAGAGAAACCATGAAACGGCACTTTTAATGACGTGTCGACGGTTGTTGCGCAAATTGTACTTTAGGTTTTCGAACATTTGATGATTCCTCTCGTCTGAAGACTGAAATCGTATAGAAGCGATTTTTACCGGATTTTTCAAGGAGATTTGTTGGAATCGCCAAGGCACTTTGTTACCGTAAATACGGTTTACGGCCACAAGGGATGCGGTCCAGCGATGAATTTTTTTACTTTTGATCTCAGAAAAGCATTAATCATATTGGTGGTAGTAGCCTTGCCGCTTCTCTCCATCAATATGAAACGAAACCCTGGTGAAGACCCGTGGTATCAGAAACCTTTCGGCGCCACGGTCAGCGTGATTCAGGGTGGCTTTTCGAGTTTCACCAGTGGCGTGCGTAGCACGACATCCATGTACCTGAAACTCATCGGCATTAAGAGAGAAAACATCTCACTGCAAAAAGAGAACGAGGTTTTACGCGCCAATCTCGGCGCGCTTCAAGAACTCAAACTGGAAAACGAGCGGCTCTCGAAGCTGCTCGACTTTAAGCGCTCGACCAAGATGGTCTTGCTCGCGGCAAAAGTAATCGCCCGTGACCTGTCTCTCGATCATGTCTCGATTCGCATTAATCGCGGCACTTCGCACGGGCTTAAGAAACTTCAAGGTGTGATCACCGTCGAAGGCGTGGTCGGCTATGTTTGGAAGGCGGACTCGGATTCTGCGCAAGTGGTAGTTGTCAACGACCGCTCCTCGGCGATCGATTCGATTGTGCAACGGACTAGAGCGCGCGGCCTGGTGAGCGGCAAAAACTTATCTACTTGTCGCCTGCGCTATCTCGAACGGGCCGATGACGTCGCCCCCGGCGATATGATCGTGACCAGCGGATTGCAGGGCTATTTCCCGAAGGGCTTTCCCATCGGGCGCTTGACCTCGGTCCGCAAGACCGATTACGGAATCTCGCAGGAGGCAGAACTGCAGCCGGTCGTGAATCCCGCCAATCTTGAAGAAGTCTTTGTCGTCATGAACTCTGGCCAAGAGGACTTCAATGATCGCTACGGCAACTCCGACTTTGGCCCACCGCTTATTTCCAAAACCAATCAGCCCCCCCCCGCTGAAGTCGCCGAAAAAGTCAGTGACAAAAGCGATGACAAAACTCTTAAACCGGCAACCAAGGCTTCTGAAAAACCGAGCACGGTGCCGGTCGATTCTGTTGAGATCGACACCAACACCGAGGCCACGCAATGAAGGAAAACCTCCTTCGCGCCACAAATCTACTGTTGTTCGTGATGGCCGCGATGGTTTTGGCCTCACTGCAGACTTCGCTTTGGTTTCAAATCTTCGGTTACTTTCCAGGTCCGGCGCTGTGGATTCCTTGTCTCGTGTACATTGCCCTCTTTCGCTCAACTCTTGAGGCGGTTTTATTTTCCTACGTTATGGGTGTGGCGCTCGCCGCAATGACGACGATGCCTGAAGGGCTCTTAATGATTGTGTGCCTGGCGCTCATTCTCAGCACGCAAATTCTGAAGAGTCGCATCTATTGGACATCGTCGAGCTATCTGATGATGGTGAGCGGGATTGCCGCCCTTAGCTTTCATCTTTTCCATTTGATCGCCTCCTACATCATTGGCGATCATCCACTGACCAGCCCCAACATTATGGATTGGTTGATTGAAGCTCTTTTAACGCCGCTCGCGGCACCTCCGTTGTTCCCGATTTTTCAGTGGTTTGATAAAGTCACCAATCGCGAACCTCCTACGGAAGCATCGGCGCAGGTCTCATGAGCCAGTACCTCAACTCCGAACAAGAAGCGAAAGAGTACCTTCCTCGTTATCGAATGCTCTATGGGCTGGTCGGATTTACGATCGCGATCTTTTTTCTGCGCCTGTGGTACCTGCAGATCATTAATGGAACTGAACTCCGACAGTTCTCTGAGCAAAACTCCATTAAAGAAACCAAAATTCCCGCCCCGCGGGGAATCATTTATGATCGAAATGGCGAAATCCTGGTGGAAAACCTACCGGGCTTTGAAGTCACGATCTCACCCCAATACGTTGGCAGCGCCAGTCAAGCGCAAGCCACCTATGAGGCTGTTGGCAACGCTTTAAATTTGCAGGCCCAAGTGATTCAGGGCATGGTGCAAAAATCTAAACAACTCAATGGCCCGTTTCGCCCGGTCAAGATCAAAGAAAACCTGACCCGTGATGAAATCTTCAATCTTGAAATTTTGAAGCAGGAATACTCCGGACTGGATATCAAAGAAACCGTCTTGCGCTCCTATCCGATGAAAGCCAACGGAGCGCAGCTCTTTGGCTACGTCGGCGAAATCTCCAAACGCCAGCTCCCGGTCCTCAACGAACGCTATGAGGGCAAAATCAAGTTTCAGCAGGGAGATATCATCGGCAAGGCCGGTCTCGAGGAAGTGCTTGATTTCTACCTACGCGGTAAAGACGGCATTTCAGTTCAACAGGTCGATGTTCGCGGGCGTGAAGCTGTTCGCAGCACTCGTTTGATTGGCAATCTCTCTGGCGTGACTCCGGCGAATCCCGGCTCTAACGTCATGCTCACAATTGATAAGGATATTCAAGAGGCCGCCTTCAATGCTTTTGTCGGCCAAGGGCACACGGGCGGTGTTGTCGCCATGAAAATCAACGGCGAGATTCTCGCATGGGTGAGCGGCCCCTCGTTTGACCCCAACGAGTTTTCCACCGGCATTAGCCCTCAGATTTGGTCTAAACTCATCAACGACCCCGATAAACCTCTACGTAACAAGGTCATCCAGGATCATAACTCTCCGGGCTCCACATTCAAACCGCTGGTGGCGGTTGCGGCACTCTCCGAAAATGTGATCACACCCAACACCGTGGTGTCGTGCCCGGGCCAGATGAAGTTCGCCGGCCGCCCCTATCACGACACCCTTCGCGGCGGCCACGGCAACCTCGTGGTTACGCAGGCAATCGAAAGATCAGCGAATATTTTCTTCTACAAGATGGGTATCGCACTCGGTATCGACCGCATGTTCAAATACATCGATCAACTCGGCATTGGGCACAAGACCGAGGTTGAACTACTTGGTGAACGCGCCGGTCTAATGCCTTCTGGCGAATGGAAACAGGAGACGATTGGCGAGGAGTGGCAACCGGGCGAAAATCTTTCGGTGGCGATCGGCCAAGGCTTCGTTCTGACCACTCCTCTGCAAATGGCCGTGGCCTATAATGCCATCGGCAACTACGGTAAAGTGGTGAAACCGTTTATGATCAAAAAAATCATGACCATGGACAACAAAGTCGTTAAGGAATTTGATCCGCAAGTGGTTCGCGATCTCTCTGACCCAAGTCAATCCGTGCACATTAGAAAAGAGGTCTTCGACACTGTTCGCGAAGGCCTACGCAAAGTAGTTAACGGCGAACGCGGAACCGCGCGACGCTCGAAGCTACCATTTATCGAGATGGCGGGAAAAACCGGCACAAGCCAAGTCATGTCCTTTTCAGCCGACCAAATTTATTTTGAGTGCGAACATCGTCCGCGGCACCAACGACATCATGGTTGGTTTATTGGCTATGCGCCGGCCGATAACCCGGAGATCGCCTTTGGCGTTCTTTCGGAGCACTCTTGTCACGGCACCAACGCAGCTCCGGTCGCTAAGGAAATTGTGAAAGCCTATGTGGCAAAATACCACCCCGACTGGTT
>SXRI01000372.1 GCA_005793615.1 Bdellovibrionales bacterium | reverse complement strand
TGGTCTAGTTCTGATCGTCCGCCGTTCGCGTCCCATTTTGACACACTCTCGGTAACATTATTTACCGGTAAACGCGGTCAAGATGGGACTCTCGAAAATCGTCATTTCTTTTTTCACCTACGCCGCCATTCTTTCCTCAAGACGGACATACTTTCTCCAACGATTTCCGTCTGCTACACAGCGCTCTCGCAGCCGCCCCAATCTGAAACGTTTTACCGACGTCTTGCACTGCATGACCTAGCTCAAGTGAGCTCCGGAATTCACCGATAAGTATCTGATATTCAGGAACGTTTATTGTCGGGAGCAAAGCATGAAAAACTTGAAGTCGAGCTTCGATTGGCAGTTTTTTCAGCCACTCATTTCGCGGCCTCTAATAGTGTGCCTTGGCCTTGTCACAGCGGTGAGCTTGAGCGGATGTCTGCCGCAAGAGGGCACGGCCAAAGCTAACGCCGATGCCGAGTCGAAATCAAAATTCGGCTTGAAGTCCGCCACCACGGTGGGCGCCACCAAAGTGAAACTCGCATGGACTCCCTCGGAAGATGCCGACACCTTCGCCTACAACATCTACGACACCACGTTGATGTTCGAACCCAAACTCTTGAAAACCATTCCGGCCGCAGCAAAACTTTTCGAAACTACGATCACCAATCTCACTGCGCAAAATCTCTACTCGTTCCGCGTGCGTAAGGTTAACAAAGACGGCGTCGAAGACACCAACACCAACGATCTCGGCGCTATTCCCTATGGTGGCGTAAAAAGCAACTCCGTCATCGACAGCATCAGTGCCAATCTCACTTACAACGACGCGAGTAATGCCGACGCGGTAGAAATCTACTGCCACAACGCTCTTGATCCGATTGATCAACACATGCTGACGATCGACGACGTCACTCTGACCACATCGATGATTACCGACCTCACGGGCGGTATCGAATACACCTGTCGTGTCGCACTCAATGTTTCCGGATTCATCGACAACAACTCAATCACAACCTCTTTCACCCCAGTTGGCACAGCGGCTTCACTCGTCTTCGGCACTCAGCCCGGTAGCTCGATGGCAGGCTTAGTTCTGCCCGCACAGCCTACCGTTCGCGTGCTTGACGCCAACGGCACCCTGGTCAGCGCTGGCCCGGATTCGACCGCGATGATTACTCTTACCGTGGCCGCCGCTTCACCCACAACAGGGACATTGCGCGGCACTGCCACCGTCATGGCGCAAGGAGGAATTGCAATTTTCTCAGGCCTTAATCTGCAAGAAGCAGGAATCAAAATTCTTAGAGCCACAAAGTCAGATACCTCGTCGCAGCCCAAGGGTTCAGGCCCGCTTACGGTAAATTCTGCTCAATTCGTTATTTCGCCGGACTCAGTTTCGCCAGCGCACTCAGCGATTGCGGTCAGTCCCGCTGGCCCGCTCGTTGCTGACGGCAACCAAACCTACACCGTGACGGTGACGTTAAAGGACCAATACAACAACGCCATTGCCGGCACCACGCCACAACTTGATTCAAGCGTCTCTGGCGACACCATCACGCAACCGACTTCACAAACCGACACTCTCGGGCAGACGACTGGATCCATCTCGACGACGATTGCCGATTCGGCACGAAACGTATTTGTCAAATCGCCATCAGGTCTGACGACGGTCACCGCCAATGCGCCTTTCGTTGCTGGCGCGCCCTCGAAACTTGCTTTCATCACGCAGCCCGCCAATGCTGGCGCCGGTGTAACGATGGCGAGTATGACTGTCGCCGTACAGGATGTGTTCGGTAACACCATCCTATCTGGCGCCGGTTCCACCGAACCGATTTTGATGGCGATCAGCGCCAACGTTGGCTTGGCCACACTTTCGGGCACAACCACGATCAATGCGGTCAACGGCATTGCCACCTTCAGCGATCTCAATATCAACAAAACAGGATCTGGTTACAAACTTCTGGCTTCGTCGGGAACCTATGCTCCCTCGTACAGCAATAGCTTCAATATTACTGCGGGCACGCCGTTTAAAATCTCGGTTTCGGGCGCCAATGCGGTTCTTTCAGGAAGTTGCAGTGGCGCGATATATATAGAGTTGCAGGACTCAGGCAACAACCCGGCGACCGCTATTCAAAGTACGCCAGTCCTCGTTTCAGGTCTCGGCCTTGGCGCACTTTACACCAGTATCTCCTGCAGTGGTTCTGCTCAAGGCTCCACAGTCACCTTCACCGCCGGAACAAGTAAAAAGACCTACTATTTAAAAGACAATAAGTCTGAAGGCTTGACCATTACCGCGACTGACCCTTCTGCTGTCCTCACCACCGGAACTCACGGCGTCACCGTTTCGCCAAATAAAATCGGCCTGACCGTGGCCACACAGACCGTCATCGCCGGCCAATGTTCGGCGCAAATCGATATCACTCCCATGGGCGAAAACGGCAACCCCGGTCCGCTCTTTGCTCCTGCCAGTGTGACTTTAACCGGAATTCTCGGATCAAGCGCAGTTGTTTACTCTGATGCCGCTTGCACTCAAGCGCTAACCGCAAGCAATGTGACTTTGCCGATCACCTCAGGAGTGAACTACGTCACCAAAGTCTATGTTAAAGACAATAAGGCCGAAAACCTGAGCCTGAACGTCAGCGACAACGCAGCCACGATGATGACTGTCTCCAATCTGCAGTCTTTGCAAGTTTTGGCATCCAATCTGCTCTTTGCCGGACCATCATCCGTAGTTTCAGGCATTTGTTCGACGGCCTTTACGCTGACACTCAAAGACGCGGCCGGCAACTCGGTCATTGCGCCGGCGAATACCACCCTCACCATCAAGGGCCTCGAAGCAAGTACCACCGGAAACTTCTATATTAACTCGTCATGCTCAGGTACCGCCTATAATACTAGCGTCACCGTTCCGATGGGGTCATCGCAGCTTCAACTCTATTTCAAAGACTCCACCGCCGAAACTCTCAGTATTTATTTCTCTGATCCCGCTCTCCAGCTCGCAAATTCCAACGCGCTCGCGATCGGTATCTCGCCATCAGCGTTTGAAATCACCACCAATCCTTCTATTATCGACTCCAAAACTACACAATGTGTAGGCCCCTTCAAACTCTCTACTCTTGATGGCGCCAGTAACATTACCGCAGCGATCACGCCAATCACGGCCAACCTGACGGGCGCCGGCGCCTCGGGTGGATTTTATAGTGATGCCACTTGCGAAACGGCGATCACCTCATTTCTCTTTGCCCAAGGAGATCAACAAAAACTGTTTTACTTTATGGGCCAATACCCGGAAGCATCGCTAACCTTCCAGGCTGCCGACCAGGCCGCCGTTCTCACCGCCGGTACCTATGCCTTTGTAGTCAAGGCAGCACCGGGCTTTATCGGTACCGCAGTCGCACCGATCATGGATGCCGCCGGTAATATGTCGAGTTGGTTCCAGACAGGTAAACCCACGGTTACTTCGCGCTACGACGGTGCGCAAAGTATCCGTGCCCTACACTTCAACACCGATGCCGCCAATCCAAAACAATACCTCTATGTCGCAGACGTACGCGCGGGACGCGTACTGAAGTATGATTACCTCAATCATAAATACATAGGCTGGATCGGCGCCCTTTGGGGAGACGGCGATAACAACTACATCGCCGGCGGCAAACCCAATGGCAGCACACTCACCACACCTAGTGCCGCTGAATGTATCGGCACTGGATTTTGGGCGCAAACCCCTGGATGGTGTCTCGGCGGCATG
>SXRI01000371.1 GCA_005793615.1 Bdellovibrionales bacterium | reverse complement strand
ACGCGGACGGTGTTCACATCGGCACGCTCGTGCAAATGGCGGGTCTTCGCGCGGGCTCGGTCACTTCGGTTGAACTTCGATCCAACCATGCGGTCCACGTGCAGATCGAGATCTCTGAGAAATACCATGACCTTGTTCGCGAGGATTCTCATGTCCGGATGTTAAGGCCCTTTATTATCAGTGAAAAAATCGTCGATGTTTCAGTGGGTGACAAGGCTTTGCCGATGGTGCAGGACGGTGGAGTCTTAAAGAGTGAAGAAACTGCCGACATCATGGATTTTGTCAGCGGCCGGTCATTGGCGCCTTACTTTCATATGTTGAATAAAATGGGCGATAACCTTCGTTTTGTGGCCGAGGCCTTTCTTGATCCGCAGCGCACCAAGGACTTCGTAAGAATTTTTGACGAAATGCGACCCTTAGTTATCAATATGAACTCGATGGCGAGTCAGGTTTCTGATCTCTTAAGGGATTCCAATAAAGATAAGAAATTGGTGAAATTGGTAGATTCATTGAAGTTGACCACAACCGAAGTGAATAAACTCCTGCCTGAAATGAATAAGATCATGCCGATCATTGCTCAGGTGACACCGCAAATGCTCAAGGATTCGCCGAAGCTCGCTTCGGACATGGCAAAGATCGCCTCCAATTTAGCGATACTCTCGGAAGAAATGCAGAAGACGCTTCCGGCGTTCAAGGAACTGGTGGTCGATGTCGCGCCTGAGGTGCCGCGCGCTGGACGTCGGGCAATGGAAGCTCTAGATGAAACCGTGGTTACGCTCAAGGCGCTGCAACGGAGTTTTCTGCTTCGTAGCAACGCTCGTGAGGTCAGGGACGAAGAGGCCGAACGTGAGAAAACTCGGCAACCGGCAAACAAGACCGAGAAGCCACCGGAAAAGACGCCAGAAAAGACACCAGAAAAACCGACCGAGAGTTCTGTTGAGAAGCCAGCACTTTGAGTTTTTGAGGGGTTTTTAAGAAGCTATGTCGCAGTCAGCGAGCCTTAAAGACAAACGAAGCAGCTCCGCGATCGAAGATTCATCCTTCGGTGTTAGGCATTTTGATGCTGCGGCATTGGGCGCGAGTTTTCAACAGCTGGCGGTTGATGTGGTGCGCGGCGAGCGAACCGATTTCATGAGTCGATGGTTCAAATCCGTGCGTAATGACGCCGATTTGGTGATTTGGACGGACACAGAAAAACGCATTATCAAACACCAGCTTTGTTTCTATGGCCAAGTGGTTGAGTGGAATCCAATCAATGGTACGCGTACAGGCTTGGTTATCGAGGAAGACGTGTCGTTTGAAATGAAGGTTGAAGGCGACGGCAAGAAGTCGGTTCAAAAAAAGCCGCTCGTGAGCGGCCCTCATCCGGAGACGACTGTGGCTCCCGGCACAATCAATACGGATGACGCGGAAGATTCCTCGGAAACCATTCGTTTTGACAAAATCACCCAAGTCGCGGTTGTTGAACAGGCGCTCCAGCTCCTGGCGGCGGTGCCGGATCTAGCTCCCGAGGATCGTGCGGCGTTGATCTTTAATCTGCGGGAGTCACCCAAGATGCACAAAAAAGCCCGGGAGCGTGCGCTACATACTTGGGCGCCAAAAGTTGACGAAATTGTCTCGACCCGTCGTTCCACTTTCTGGCGGCGGTTTAAGAACTGGGTACTCGGCGACTAAAAGCCTTTCGGGACTCATCGCGGCGCCCATTGGTGAGCTTGCTCTGGACGGTTGATTCCACTACTCTCAAAATCAATGCAACTTGCCTGGGATATTTTTCGTCATTATTTACTGAGTCGGCGTGCGGGCTCTCTCATCCGCACGGTTGCCTGGCTTTGTATGGTCGGCGTGGGGCTTGGTGTTATGGCGTTGATCGTTGTCACTAGCGTGATGAATGGTTTTAACGAACAGATTCACCGCCGTCTACTTGCCGTTGAACCGCACTTAGTTGTACGCATCCCCGGGGCGACTGAGCCCGAACATTTGCGTGCGCATGCAATCTATAAAGAGTTAGAGAAGCGTCCGGATACTTTGATTGACGTCTTTGAGAATCAGGATGTGATTTTACGGACGGTGGATGGCTTTTTTCAGGGCGCGATTGCCAAAGGGGTTGAGCCCGGGGCGCTATCCTACATCATGCGCGAAGCTCGTAAGGCGATGATGGCTAATCATCCGCATGCTAAGCTTCAGGAGCAAACTGAGAGTGAAGATTCAATGCAGCCGGGGCCCGGCGAAATTTACGTCGGAATTGATCTCGCGCGGCAGATGGGAATTTTTGAAGGTGATAAGGTCGTAGTGATCCCACCCGAGGCGCTGCTTTTGCCGGCAGGTGAGGCGCCGCCCTTTGAACGGGTGACTGTCAAAGGATTCTTGCGTACCGATATTCAGGATATCGATGGTATGCAGATTTTCTTTGGTCGCGGTAAGACCTTTAATGCCCTTCGTAAGGGCGCCAGTCGTGAAGTCGGCATCGAAGTGCGCGTGAAGGATCCTGAGAACATTGATGGCCTCAAGCAGGAGCTCAGTGCCAAAGGAGCTGTGGTCGCTACTTGGGTGGATCGCAACTCTGAGATTTTCTATGCCTTGAAGATGGAAAAAATCGCGATGACGGTTTTTCTGGGGCTTGCTGCCTTGATCGCGAGTTTTTCGATTGTTTCGGTTTTGGTTTTGCTTCTCACCCAGAAAAGAAAAGACATCGGTCTTTTGATGAGCTTGGGTTTAAGCCCGCGGCAAACGCGTTGGCTCTTCGTCAAGGTGGGTTTGGTTTTGTCCTCGATCGGAATCTTCGGCGGCTTGTTGGTCTGCCTAGGGGTGAGCTTTGTGGTCGGCCGCTATCCGTTGCCGGTTTTGCCGGATAGCATTTACATCAATTCGACTGTCCCGGCGACAGTTGATCCGCGTTTTGTTGCGGGAATTCTCATTGTCGCGGGCTTGATCGCTTACTTTAGCGCCGACATTCCGGCGCGCAAAGCGACGCGAGAATTACCTGCCGAGGCTCTTAGGTCGCAACATCAAAATCGCGAAGAGCGTCAGTAAGCGAAGTCTTAAGGTTGGTACTTTCCTTGCGAGTTCCGATGATCAAGGCGCACGGCACGCCATAGGAGCCGGCAGCAAATTCTTTAGTGGTTGTTCCCGGGATCACCACCGAATTTTTCGGTACCCGGCCCTTATGAACCACGGCTTTGGCTGTGGTTACATCGATGATTTTCGTTGAGGCGGTGAGTGTTACGCCGGCACCGATCACCACGCCCTCTTCGATATGTACACCTTCTACCAGGATTGCTCGTGAACCGATAAAGGCGTTGTCTTCAATCACCACAGGCATACCTTGAACGGGCTCAAGCACGCCACCAACACCAACACCGCCGGAGAGATGAACATTGGCGCCAACATAGGCGCAGCTGCCGACCGTCGCCCAGGTGTCCACCATCGTACCCGAGCCGACGAAGGCACCGATATTTACGAACGAAGGCATGAGAATCGCACCGCGTGAAACGTAGCAGCCGTAGCGAACCATGGCTTGAGGAACAACGCGAACGCCTTCGTCGCCACGCCATTTCTTGACCGGAATCTTATCGACCCAGCGAAAATCGCCAGCTTCAAAAACCGACATCTTTTGCAGGCGGAAATAGAGGAGAATGGCCTTTTTGAGCCAATCATTGAGCTCAAAGCCCGTAGTGGTTTTTTCAAGCACCCGAAGGTCGCCCTTATCGAGACTGTCGATGCACTCGAGAACCGCGGTCGCTACTTTCGGGTCAGCAAGATCAATCGTTCCGGCAAAAGCATTTTCAATGAGCTCTTTGGTAAGCATGGCGGGTTTCCTTCGGTTAAACTTTCCCGCGTCGCTCGCTGACCTTCAGCGCTTTAAGAATCGCGGGAACGTGGAGTTCGAGTACGAGGTTTTGATTGAGGCCGCGTTCAATCTCATAGGTGATTGTCGGAATTGAACGTTCAAGACCTGTATAAGTTCCTAGGCAACCAGGCGTCGGGTAGCCGATGGATTCCTCGACCGGATACCCTGTATTTTCGGCGAGTACCTGTGCTTCGGCATGACAGTCACCATTGACGTTAAGAAGAGGCTTCCAGGAGTGTAGACTCAAAATAAAATGCGGTGCTGAGTTTTCAAGATAGTTCACCAGATGTTGAGTTTCCGCTTCAGAACCCGCCTTCGTTCCTGGATGATAGCGCTCGGTTGCGATGAGCGGGCTCCAGTCGCGAGTCGGCATATTGCGATTAAGATCAACGCCGCGAGCGTTGCGCCGCTCTCGCGCTAACACACCATCAAGATTGAACGTCGGCACCAAGGTGAGTTCTAGTTGGTAAGGGTATGACTCGCTCAAGGATTTGAGTAAGCCATAGGCGGCCCAGACGCCTTCGATTTCATCGCCATGAACGCCGCCAAGAATCAGGACGCGCGCTCGGCCCGAATCGCGACGGGCGTCGTGGCCAGAAACATGGCCAGAGACGTGGCCAGAAACATGGCCAGAAACATGGCCAGAAACATGGCCAGAGCCAAAGCGAAATGCAGGTATTGCGAGACCGGTCGAAGTGAGGCCAAATATGAAGCTTTCCATCGACCCGCAATCAAAGCACTGCTTATATCGTGTCGACAAGCTCGAATTTGGGAATAACGTGCGGGCGCATCAGGCGACTGGCGACATCGCCAAAGGCCGGGCTGGTGTCGGTTGCTAGAAGTTTTAGCTGCTGTCTTTTGGCGCCCGGTTTTATTTTGCCGGTCGCGATGTCATCAGTGATGATATTTAAGATCGCTTCAGCACTATCGATCAATTGCACGCCTGGGCCCGCTGCGCGCCCAATGGGGCCACGAAGCGCCGGGTAGTGGGTACAACCAAGAATCAAGGTATCAATGTTGAGAGCGAGAAGCGGCTGCACGTAGCGATAAACTATCAGGTTGGTGAGCGGGTCGTCCTCCCAGCCTTCTTCTACCAGGGGTACAAGTAGCGGGCTCGCCTGGCTATAGACAGTGATATTGATATCAAGTGCGCTCAAGGTTTTCGGATATGATTGCGCCTGTATCGTGGCTCTGGTGGCAAGAACGCCAATTCGTTTATTAACTGTGGCATTGAGCGCGGCGCGTGCTCCAGGTTCAATCACATTATACAGGGGAACATCGTCAGGGATTATCAACTCAGGCGACCGATTGAGAAGTACGGTGGAGGCTGTGTTGCAAGCGACCACGATCGCCTTCACATCTTGGCTTTGCAGAAAACGAATATTCTGCAGCAAATAGCGACTGATGGTTTGCGGGCTCTTCGAGCCGTAAGGAAGACGGGCGGTATCGCCAAGGTAAACAAAGGATTCGTCAGGAAGGTGACTCAGGAGGGTGCGCAGAACCGTGAGGCCGCCCATTCCGGAGTCAAAGAGTCCAATGGGTCGGTTATCGTGTGTCATGTTTACCTATAAAACAAAGGGAGGAGCGGCCGAGCTAGAGCGTGCGTGGAGAGTTATAACGTTATCTTCTTGGATTTGATCGAACTTCGTTACGGAAAACTCATCCTAGGAAGTCGTTGTGCTTTCAGTCGTTTACTTCGAACAAGTAAGGAGCACGTTAAACTCTCACGCCCACTCATCGCTGGCCGTGAATTCAGGCTACGCGAGCCGGAAAAACGCCGTCAATGGTATTTCAACTTGGGCATTCAGGACAATACGATGGTCGAGGTTTGCGACTCGGCTGCCTTCGTTTCTGGTTTAAGGGTCGGGTATAGGGTGCGGAAAATAGCCCATAAAAAGGCTGAGGTAAAAACATTGAAAAAGAGTGTCACTAGCCAGCCGAAGCCGACGCCAATGGGGTTCTCCCAGATCATTTCGCCGCTGTCGCCGTGAAGGAATGACTGCATTAGCCACGGCGCGAAAAGGGAAGTGCCAATAAATAGGGTTAGCATCCAGAAGCGTCCGCGGCAAAGAGCGCGACTCTCTTGTAGAGCATCGGTTTCGCCTCGCTCGTATGAACCATTAAGGATCACCACTAAAGGTACAAAAACCAAGCGAATGTACTCGCCGAGCGCGGGAAGGATCAAAAGCGGTACTCGCCATAGAACTGCGGCCAAGGCACGAACTTGTTCGATCAAAATCTGATTAAAGTGTTGGCTCAGAGAGGCTTGATAATCACTCGGGCGTATGCGCCCGCGCCAAATACTGTCGGCGAGGTCTGCGATCGCCAAAATCCACGCGGCTGACCACAGCATGCTGATGGTGAGTTCCATTAGAGCAATGGCGGCAATCAGCGCCAGGTTCTCGCGCCCCGAGAGTTGAATGTACTCAGAGGCATAAGAAAAAACCTGGCCCGAGCCGACCTCGATGAGGTGCAGGGGGATCAGGCGCGATGCGCCCCGTGCTAAAAGTGGTGCATAGATCTCGGTCGTCAAACGGCCGGCGGTCCAAAACAGGCGAATCGGGGAAAGGCGAACGCTCGCGGAAGTAGTTTTGCCTAAAGATGATGCAGATTGATCGAAGTCGCTCATGGTGTTTTCAAGCCTAGCAGCAAGGTTTCGATCTTGGCAGAAAAACTTAGTAGACACAGGCGGATGCGCGCTTTATTT
>SXRI01000370.1 GCA_005793615.1 Bdellovibrionales bacterium | reverse complement strand
TCTTCTTGCCCGGAAACCCACCAAAAGACCAGCAGAGTTTTTTGATGGAAATACCGAAGATTGCCTCAGAAGAATATAGGTCTTGTGAAAAATGTTACGAATTCACCATATGTATTCGTTGCGGAGTTATTCAGATGAAGCAAATTAAGAGCATCGCGGCTGGACAGAAATCGTTGATCGGACGCCTTCTATGGCCGGTTAACATTGTTTCCTTTGTCCTCCTCTCTCTGCTTTATACGGTAATCATGTTTCGCGCCCAGAGCGCCGAAGAGTCCGCCCTCAAATCCAAGGCCGATGGTATCGCCATGTTTCTTCAAGCCGCCGGAAAGTCTTCCATTCCCACGAAGGATTCGCTGACCTTGCAAAATACCGTCGAAACGGCGATGACGGATACCGATTTTGCCTACATTGTTTTCTACGACCTCAATGCCCTGCCGCTGACCAAAATCGACAAACTCGAGTCCGCTGGCAATGACATCTTGAAATTCGAACGCATCATTCGCGACCCTCAGGGTGTCGTCACCGGGAAAGTGGTTATTGGTTGCCGGCGAGATCGGGTGCATGATGCATTCTGGAGCACCATTCAACTCGGACTCTTTAGCCTGTTATTCACACAGCTTCTGATGTCGGCCGCCATTTACTACTTCACATCACGAACCGTCATTCGGCCCCTTTCAGTCAGCCTCAGACGCCTGACCAAGACAACACATGTCCTCTCGATCACTTCGAAAGATGTCTCTAAGTTCTCTGAGGCGCTTTCCAGCGGCGTCAATCAACAGGCTGAGGTGGTGCAGCAAACCACCGCCGCCATGACCGAAATGTCGAGCATGCTCTCGCAGACCTCCAACTACGCCAAACAATCCGAGTCCGTCATGACCGCCGTCACACAGAAGGCCAACAACGGCATGGATGTCATGAATCAAATGGTCGACGCGATGCTGGCCGTGCAACAAGCTAACCAACAGCTCCAGCAGATGGTGGAAATCATCAAAGAAATCGGCGCGAAAACCAAAGTAATTAACGATATCGTCTTTAAGACTCAGTTACTCTCTTTCAACGCCTCGATCGAGGCAGCCCGCGCAGGTAAACATGGCCGCGGCTTCGCGGTCGTTGCCGAGGAAGTCGGGAACCTTGCCAAAATGTCCGGTGGCGCCGCGCAAGAGATCACCTCACTTCTCATGGACTCTGAAAAACAAGTGAATGAAATCGTACGTAACACCTCCGAGCGTGTAGCCATAGGTAAGAGCGTCACTGAACAGGCCCTGAAAGGCTTTAAAGATATCGCTAACGACATCAACCTGATTTCAAATCAAATCGGCAATATCTCCTCGGCAACCCGCGAGCAAGAACTCGGCGTCGCGCAGACCAACCAGGCAATGTCTGAGCTCAACAAAACCACCGATCTCAATGGCCAAATCGCACAACGAGCAAACTCCACGTCTTCAACGCTTGCCAGCGAGGTGCGGGCGCTAACTGATGTTTCGGCCGCGATTGAAAATTCACTTAACGGTATCGACAACGATGAACCGGCTGACGGCGACAATGAAACCGAGATCGATGATTCCTTTGATCAGCAAGTGGACAAGCACGCCACTCAATCGACTTCCGAGAGCTCGGACGCTCGCTCCTCTCAAGATCATCTCGATATTACCGATAGCTCTCGGTCCAATATCGAGATGCCGTCTGAGGACAGTGACTCAGTGGCCGATAAAATCGTCGCCATGGCACGAAAACAGAGAGCCGATCGCAAGAACCGACGCTCAAGCTAAATTGGAATAGGTAAAGCATGACGAGTTCGAAAGAAAAGAAAATGTTTGATCTGCTCCTCGACGAAATCGAGGACACCTTGGTTGATATCGAGCAGCGCTGTCTGAAACTCGATTCATCGGATCAAGCAAAGGAACTGCTGATTATCTTTCGTGCCGCCCACAATGTGAAGGGCGCAGCGCAACTCTATGGTTTGAGTGAATTCGGTTCATTTGTTCATGCATTTGAAGACGTCTTAACCGCACTGCAAAAGAGCCCGAACCCTGTCGGCCCACAAAGCGTCGATGTTCTTCTCACCGCGCAAGGTTTTCTAAGGACTTGGACACAGGGTCTGCGCGACGACAATAAATTCAAACCAGACACGACGACGGCCCAGCGCGAACTCAAGAAACACGCCGACGAACTCAACGCCAAGCCTCTTGCCGCGACCGAAGCACCCTCAGTTGCTGAGCCCGTCGTGGCGAAACCGGCACCAGCACAGATAACGTCTTCGGTGACAGCACCGCCGTCGGCTGACGGCCCAGCACATAGCGGCAACAAAAAACGTGCGAGCCACAATCTTCGAATTTCGTCGACCACCATCGATGAAATCATGCAGATAATAGGTGAACTTTCGATTCATCAAGGCATCATGTGGCACAATCTCCAGAACCACACTCTCAATGTGCTTACCTGTAAGAACGCAGTCACCCAGAATCAGAAAACGCTGCGCGATCTCTATGACCTGGTACTAACCCTGCGAATGCAACCTGCCGAGAACCTTTATCAACGGATGGAACGAACCGCCCGTGACGTAGCTCGCGAACAGAAGAAGAGCGTTGCCCTTAAGTTTCATGGAGCCGAGACGCCGCTGGATAAAACCGTCATTGAGTTGATCACCGATCCGATGATGCACATCGTACGCAACGCTATTGATCATGGAATCGAAAGCGACGATGAACGACATGTCGCCGGAAAACCCGTCCCTTCTCGGCTCAAAATCCAAACGATCCAGGATGCAAACCATGTTCTCCTTTCGATTTCCGATGATGGTCGCGGCATGGACCCGCAAATGATCTACGAAAAGGCAATTAAGAAGGGACTCATTCCCGCGGGCAAAAAGCTCAAAGAAACGGAGATCATTCAACTCCTCTTTCTGCCGGGTTTCTCCACTCGCGAGCAGGTGACTCATATTTCCGGACGCGGAGTCGGGCTTGATATCGTGCAAAAAGCCATCCAGGAACTTGGCGGAACCATCGAAATCTTGAGCACTAAAGGTAAAGGCTCTACCTTCAATATTCGCCTCCCGGCCTCACTTGAGATCATTGACGGACTTGTTGTTCGCGTCACCAATCAAATCTTGATTGTTCCGCGTCGCGAAGTCGAAGAGATCGTCGATCTTAAAGGACTTCCCATGGAAGCTGTTGGTCATGGTTCACGGGCATTTCGCATGCGTAAACACCTCGTACCGATCGAAG
>SXRI01000369.1 GCA_005793615.1 Bdellovibrionales bacterium | reverse complement strand
GTACGGACCTCTGCCACGTTTGGTCAAGCTGGAGGTGACAATTGGCGGGGCAAACGTATTTTCATCGGCTCCAGATGGACTTTTCCGGGCTTGCCTTTGAATAGGAAGGATAGAGATTTCGTGTGGACTTGCGCCCCTAATCAAACTATCTTCTGGAGCCTATGATTATAGCAAAAGCGCCCCTCAGGATTTCCATTGGCGGAGGGGGAACCGATCTTCCCTCTTATTACGAACGGTTCGAGAGCACTTTCATCAGTGCGGCGATCGATAAGTATATTTATATTTCGCTGCATCAGATCTTCATCGAAGATCTGATTATCAAATACTCGGAACTAGAACGAGTAAAGGATGTCGAAGATATTCGTCATCCGATCGTGCGCGAAGCATTGAAACTCACAGGCCTCACGCGGGCACTAGAGATCAGCTCATTTGCTGATATTCCTTCAGGCACTGGACTTGGCTCATCGGGCACGTTCACGGTGGCGCTACTCAAAGCGCTCTATACCTATCGCTCACGAGCTCACAGCCCACTCAGTCTCGCCGAAGATGCATGCCAGATCGAAATTGAGAAATTGGGTTCGCCCATTGGTAAACAAGATCAGTACATCGCCTCGGTCGGCGGCCTGACCCGCTTTCACATCAATCGCGAAGGCAAGGTCAGCGCGCACGCGCTCGAAATGCAGCCGCATCACTTGATTGATCTGCAAGAGCATCTTCTCTTGTTTTTCACCGGCTACTCGCGCTCAGCTAACGACATTCTGCGCGAGCAAGACGACGCCGTTAAAGGCAAAACCGCTACGCCCAATAAAGGCGAAGCCGAAAAACTCAGCCACGACATGCTCGAGAACCTGCATTTCACCAACGAGCTCGGCCTTAACATCGGCGCTGCTCTAGAAAAAGGCGAGATCGACGAGTTCGGTCGCCTGATGAATGTTCACTGGGAACACAAAAAGAAGCGCTCAAAAAACATGAGTTCAGGCCCGATTGATCAGTACTACGAACTGGCAATGAAGAACGGCGCGATCGGCGGCAAACTGATCGGCGCTGGCGGCGGTGGTTTCTTGATGTTCCTTGCCGATGATAAACGCCGTTTACGTAAAGCGATGCGCGAAGCCGGGCTACAAGATGTGCCGTTCCGCTTTGATACTCTGGGAGCACAGGTGGTGCTTCGTGACTAGTGTGACTAACTCCTCAAACACCCGCCACTACGACGTTGCCGTGATTGGTGATTGGCATTTGGCCTTTGTCACTGCGACTTGTCTTGCGGATGCCGGCCATAAGACGGCTCTGGTGAACGCTTTTGGCAAATGGCAAGAGTTTCCACCGATGCCGGTGCACGAACCCGGTATTCCAGAAATGATCGGTAAAGCTCGTGCCAGCGGGCACCTCGCTCATGAATCGGGAATCAACGGGCAATGGACCGCCGATATCGTTTGGATGGCAGTCGATACCCCCGTTACCGAGCAAGATGAACCACAAGTCGCACCGCTCATTGAAATCGCCGCGGCTGTGCGCAAGCATTTACAACCGCGCGTTTTTGCCCTCAGCTCGCAAGTGCCGATTGGTTTTTGCAAGAACCTTGAAGAACTGCTCGGTGCGAAGATCGCCTACATCCCCGAAAACCTGCGCCTCGGCCAAGGCATCAATACCTTCGCCAAAGCAGATCGCACGGTGATCGGCGGCAGCACTCCTGAAGTGGCTAACACAATTAAAGACCTGCTTAAGAGTTTTCAGACGCAGTTTTTAATCTGCGATCTGCCGACTTCTGAGATGGTCAAACATGCCAACAACGCGTTTTTGGCAACTTCGATTTCTTTTGCCAACGAAATGGCTCGCATTGGCGCACGCTTCGGAGTCGATAGCTACTTGGTGGCGCAAGCGCTTAAGCTTGATGCGCGCATTGGCTCGAAAGCCTATGTCGCCCCCGGGCTTGGTTTTGCTGGCGGCACTTTACCCCGCGACCTGCGCGTGCTTGAAAAGCTTGGCAAAGAAAATGGCATCCCGACGCCACTTACTTCAGCCGTGCTCCCGATCAATAGTGCTACGAGCGATCTGGTCGCTGAAGTGGTGGCGCAAGCCGCGGCCGGTGGAGACAATAAGAAAGTTTTGATTCTTGGCTACACCTACAAAGCTGATACCGACACTTTACGGCGCTCACTTTCGCTTGAGATCGCGCAGAAATTGCAAACCCAAGGCCTTGAGTGCCATGGTTTTGATCCGTTCATGAATGGTAAAGATCTCAAGCAGCTCGAAGGTACCATCCAACATCATGACGCCCTCAACGAGATACCTCCGTGCGCGGTAGCGCTTTTGATGACAGCGCGCCCGGCGTTTCGTGAAACCGAGTGGAGCCAGTGGCAGAGCGATAAACGCTCACAAACAGTTTTTATCGATACACAAAACGGCCTCATTCCTGAGGCAATTGCCCGTGCTGGCTTTCGCTATCGGCCACTTTGGGCGCCAGCGAAGGCGGGCCAATGAGCGACATCAGCGGACGTCATATTTTAGTCACCGGCGGTGGCCGCGGCATCGGCCTTTCGATCGCTCTTGCGTGCGCGCAGGCTGGCGCCAATGTCACTGTCATGGCGCGATCTGAAAAAGATCTGGCTGAGGCCGAAAAACAACTCAGGAAAGTAGCCAAAGACTCCAGCAAATGCCTGGCCCTCCGCACTGACGTGAGTGACGACCAGCAATTACAATCGGCACTCGAAACCGCGCACAAAGCACAAGGACCGATTTACGGTCTGATTTGCGCCGCCGGCGTGTACGGCGCTATCGCCCCGTTTGCGCAATCGAACTTCGAGGATTGGGAAAAAACCATCGCTATCAACCTCACGGGCACGGCACGCACCGTGCATCGCGCGCTCAAACACATGACCGCCGATGACGGCGGCCGAGTGATCTTTTTCTCCGGTGGCGGCCAAGGCCCGATGCCGAACTTCAGCGATTATGTAACTTCAAAGGGCGCCATCTGGCGACTCACTGAAACCCTCGGCGCCGAGTTGGCGCCAATGAAAATCTTCGTTAACGCCGTGGCTCCAGGTGCCGTCAATACTCGACTTCTTGATGAATTGCTCGAAGCCGGCCCCGAGCGCGTCGGACAAGAGGTTTACAATAGGTCGATTCAACAACGTGAAAGCGGCGGCCAAAGCCCCGAAAAGGCGGCCGAGCTTTGCCTGTACCTGCTCTCGCCAAAATCCGCTGGCCTTTATGGCAAGACTTTGAGTGCGATTTGGGATCGTTATCAGGAATTCGAGGCCTCGCCAAATTCTGGACTCGAGCATTTGAGTAAATCAGATTTGTTCACCTATCGTCGAGTGGTCGACACCAAAGGAAATACCCGTGGCTAATGCCGGAACAAAAAAACAACGCGTTCTCGTCACCGGTGGCGCCGGCTTTATTGGCAGCACGTTCTGTGACCGTGCTCTGACTCTTGGCCATGAGGTCGTCGCCTTTGATGATCTTTCTACCGGCCAGGAAATGTTTTTGACGGCAGCTCTTAAAAATCCGGCGTTTCGCCTCATCCGCGGCGATATTCGCAGTCTCGAGGAAATTCAAAAAGCCTGTGCTGAATTTCAACCTGATCTGATTGCGCACTTTGCCGCCAATGCCGACGTTCGCCACGGGCTCGAACGCCCGCGCCGCGACCTCGATTACAACACCATCGGCACCTGGAACGTGGTTGAAGCCGCGCGCCTGGCCGGCTGTAAAAATCTGATCTTCAGCTCAACAGGTTCGGTTTATGGCGAACCCGAGATTTTCCCGACTCCTGAAGAGTGCCCGTTTCCGGTGCAAACGTCGCTCTACGCGGCTTCCAAACTCGCGGGCGAAGGCATTCTCTCGGCCTACGCGATCGGTTATCAAATGAACGTCACGGTTTTCCGTTTCGTGTCGATTCTCGGCCCGCGGTACACGCACGGGCACGTTTTTGATTTCATCAAGGCGTTACGTAAGAACCCCAAGAAACTGCGCATTCTCGGTAATGGCTTGCAGCTCAAGTCTTATTTGCACATCGACGATCTTATGGATGGCCTGTGGATGATCATTCAGAACGATATGAAAGGTTATCAGGTTCTCAACATCGGTCATGATGACGCACTTACGGTTAACCGCAGCATCGGCTACATCCTTGATGAACTC
>SXRI01000368.1 GCA_005793615.1 Bdellovibrionales bacterium | reverse complement strand
CCTGTAGGAACTGCACGCAGTTGATAGGGTCCAATTTTTAGGGACGTCGAGCTGATTTTAGGATTCGGATTGGAAGTCGTCATAGCGGCGACTGTAGCGCCAAATGGGGCGTGCGCCAATATGAATTGCGAGGTAGTTAGATAACATAAGCGGGTTAATGTTCGGCGGTTAATGTTTATAGCGGCGTATCGAAAAGACAGAGGGAGTGAGGCAGTGACAAAAAAATGGGATTACTCGATGTGCGACGTTCTCAAATATGTGACGCCGACACCCATGATCGACAGTGATTTAAGTGACGAGCAAAAGATCGCGATCATCACTGAAAAATTCACCGATATTCTTACGACACTCGGAATGGACCTCTCAAATGATTCGCTCGCCGACAGTCCGGCACGAATCGCTCGCATGTATGTGAACGAGGTCTTCAAAGGTCTTGATGTTAAGAATTTTCCGAAGATCACCGTTATCGAAAACGATATGAAATATGATCAGATGATCGTCGTTCGCGATGTGACGGTGATATCAACCTGTGAACATCATTTTGTCACGATTGATGGGCGGGCGACGATTGCTTACATTCCGAATCAAAAGGTCATTGGTCTATCGAAGATCAACAGGGTTGCCGACTTTTTCGCTCGCCGCCCGCAAGTCCAAGAGCGCCTGACTAAACAGATTGCCGATTGTCTGGTGCATGTTCTTGAAACCCCTCATGTGGCGGTTCATATCAATGCAAAACACTACTGTGTGATTTCACGGGGTGTTGAGGATGCGGCTTCGACAACGGTGACTTGTGATCTGCGCGGCGATTTCCGCGAGGATATCGGTACCCGTACCGAGTTTATGAGCCATTGCCAAACCGGGAAAATAAGCTAAACAGATAGGCCGTTGAAAAAAGACTGCTCTCTAGGAGTTGATGCGGCCATTATCGGCGCGCACTTTGCCGATCGCTCCCAGTACTTCACTTTCGGTGCCCTTGCCAAACTCTAGAGCCTCGATAACGGGTAGGTACTTCAGCAACAGATCGGGCATTCGGCTTTCACTCGTATTGCGAGCCGAGCACTGAAAGTAGCGAACCTCAAGTTCAAGTAGCGAGCAGCCTAGAGCGCGGGCAAAATCAGGAATCCGTCGACTCGGCAAGAGTGAAACACCGCGCTCAATATTCGAAATCAGCTGTGATGAAGGGTACTGGAGAGTTTTGGCGAGCTCTGCTTGCGTGATGCGAGCTTGGCGACGGCAATGTCGGAGCCACTCCCCGAAAGTGCGGCGGCGTTCAAGGAGATCAGAGGCGTCAGCTTTGGATGGGGTTTCATCAGGAGTAGGCTCCTTTTGAGCTGTCATGTCCAGACTCTCAAGATTCTCCGAGCTCATTTGATCATTCATTTTGTATCACTCCCGCGGAGCTCTATACACGGACTGGCCGTGGACTGAATTCACCTGCTCGGTCCCTATCAGGTCCTGTCTCAAGGTGAGTCGGTCACTATGCTCCTCTTTAGTGATTTTGGCTCTAATCCATGAACTTGAATAATCCTGTTTTCGTCACACGTCTTCGTCTTCACTTTTAAAGGCATTGGCATTAATTCGTATCACCCAGTCACGATAATGTTCATAAATGAGCTCAATAGGTCCGGGCGGATGAACTGGACCAATATGTAAGGTCAGTTGTCCTGGTTTGGCAAAGATGCGGCCCTTAGGCCAGAGGTCCGTGTTTCCTTCCAAGTATAGGAAGAGAAGCGGAGTCGTGGTTTTTTCTGAGAACAGACTGACGCCACGTTTGAACTGCTGAATGTAGCCGTCCTTTGAGCGCGTACCCTCAGGGAATATGATCAACCAAATCCGTTCGAGCCGATTCAACAGAGTCAGGCAAAGTTCAACGGCCTCGCCCTTTTTGTCTTTGCGGTCGATCGGAATCGCGCCGAGACAGTGTTTGGAGAAAAAAGTGAAGAGGGGATTGCTGAAAAAGTAATCTTTGGCGGCGGCGATGTACAAATCCATCCAATAGCGAAAAGGAATAGCGGCGGCGATAGAGACTGCATCCAAGTGACTGGCATGATTGGCGATGACCAAAAGGCGCGGATAGTTGCGATGGATTTCGTGAAAGTCACCTTTGACCTTCAGGCGAATATAGAACTTAAAAAAACCATACTTGAGAATTACCGACCAGATTGTACGGAACATCAGACTGACGAGATCATAGTGGCGAGTGAAAAGCGGCAAGTGTTTTACATGTGACGGAAGCCTTGTCCACTGTGCGTTTTCATAATCCCATTCTTGCAAAGGGTTATTGTTGGAGGAGTTCATTTCGGCACCACGCCCGTCGGGTAAAGGACTTCGAGTATGCGAAGCGCATAGTAGAAGATCGGTGCGACAAAGATCATTCGATCCATGATCATCAATAAATCACCGCGACCGATAATGAAGGGGCCGACGTCTTTGATCCCGAGATCACGGCGAATCGCCGAGAGAACGAGATCGCCAAGGCTGCCGCCCCAGGCTGCTACCAGTCCGCCCATCAACCAATACTCGGTGCCTCGTAAATTTTCGGGAAGAAGATGGCGTAGCGCCCACGCCAGGGTCACTGTCAAGACGAGGGTAATGACTCCCGCTTCAAGGTTGCGCTTTGGTGAAATGCGGGAAAAGAGCTTGATGCTACCGACGTGACGGCTCAAGCTTAAGTGCAGGTTGTCGCAAACCTCGGTGAGTATAACCAGGTAGACCAACATATAAGGTCCACCGCGCAACTGCCAGATCCAACCGAGATGCATTAACGCCCAACCAAGAAAGCTAAATCCCAACAGAGTCAAGCAGACGAACTGGATCATCTGATCAGCTGAGTTGGTCAAAATGGGAATCAAGCTTATCGCTGCCAAAAAAATCATCGGTGCAAGGTTATATAGATCACGAGCATCGTGATGAATGGCAAAAGCCAGGCCGATCAACGCAATATAGGTCGACCAGACAAAAAGGCTGCGATGATAAATGCCGAGCATTTGATAGAAGATCTTCACGCCCAGCATGGATGCGACAGTGAGTGCGACCAGCGGCCAATATCCGGGAAGGCCGCAGGCCACGAACATCACAGGTGCCGCGAAAAGCCAGCTTTTGATGCTGGCCCATGAAGCTTGCGTGTGAGTGTTGCGGTTACGAAGGAAAAAGAAACCGATGCCGACGATGAAAAGTACGCCGACAACAAGAAGGGCGGTTTCACGAAAAAGTGGTTCGTGCCAAAGGCTCTCGTGCATGGCGATCAACTCCGAATTTCGATGTTATAGTCTTTGAGCTTCTTATAGAGACTTGAACGAGAGATCTGCAGCAAGACCGCCGTTTGATCGACATCATTTTGTGCTTTACCGAGAGCCTGGCGAATAACATCGGCCTCAAAATCTTCCAAAAGTTTGTTGAGACCTTGGCTGAGGTTCAAATTACCAGTCGCCACTCCACCGGCGCGACTTTGTATGGGTAATACCCGATCAACATCCTCGCGACGGATCACCGGTAAAGGCGAGTGCAGGCAGAGCTGTTCACAAACCCGCCGTAGTTCGCGTACATTTCCAGGCCAACTGTGTTGTTGCATTGCCTGTATGGCATCATCGGCAATCGATTTATTGCGTCGCGGGCGTTCATTTTTTAAGAAAAAACCCACCAATTCGTTGATGTCATCAAGGCGCGAGCGCAGCGGCGGTAAGTTGAGTTTGCGACCGTTCAGGCGCCACAGAAGATCTTCGCGGAACTTGCCGTCGCGGACCATTTGTTCAAGATTTTGATTGCTGGCCGCCAGCACGCGCACATGAACCCGAATCGAATCCTTGGCGCCGACACGGCGAACCTCGCCATTCTCAAGGAAACGCAGAAGCTTGGCTTGTTGAGTCAGTGGCAGTGCCTCGATTTCATCCATAAAGAGATCGCCGCCGTGAGCGGCTTCAGATAAACCCATTTTATTTTGGTCGGCACCGGTAAAGGCGCCACGCACATGACCGAAAAACTCGGACTCGAAGACATTCTCCGGTAGCGCCGCGAGGTTCACGCTCACAAATGGGCGGCCGCTACCTTCTTGGATATGAACAAGTTGGGCGGCGACTTCTTTGCCGGTTCCTGATTCGCCTTCGATCAGAATCGGTCCAGGCTCGTTACGAAGAGCTGCAATTTGACGCTTTACCTCCGATGAGGCTTGGCTAGAACCAACCCAGGGGATAACTCCGGCGGCGGTTCGTGTGCAAGCTTCGCGCAGCAACTGCAGCGCCTCAATTTTATCAAGCGTGAGTAAAAGCTCTTCTGGGGTGAGTGGTTTGGATAAAAACCGTGACGCGCCAGCTTTGAGACCTGCTTCCATTAACTGGCGGTCAAGGTCTCCTGACATCGCGATGATCTCCAAGTGGGGATCCTGCGTACGGAGCTTCTCGATAATTTTAAGTCCCTCGGCAACTTTAAGATTTCCTGTCAGATGCATGTCGATCATGGCAGCTGTAAATTGACCTGTTG
>SXRI01000367.1 GCA_005793615.1 Bdellovibrionales bacterium | reverse complement strand
TGTACCGACTGCCACCGATCTGAGTGACCATCTAAACCGGGCTTCGGGACGAGATCTCGAGCGTTCAGAGTGGGTGCGCTTTCTGGAAACATGGGTGCGGGAGCTCACGACTGCAGTTGCAGCCGGGCTCGAAAGCCGCCTTCAGCCCACTGCGGCCGCACGCCTTTGTCGAGCACTCAATCTCCATCCTTTACTCAAAGAGCCTATTCTCCAGGTCGATGAGTTTGGGCAATTGCATTCCGCCACTCGCGTGATTCATTGGCACGAGCTCTGATTTAAGGTAAATAGGCTGCGCTGTAAATCTGATGGAGGACCTATGGCATTGACTCACACACCGGCTCCCGAACTGGGCGCCCATTGCCCGGATTTCACACTTAAAGGCATTGATGGCCGTACCTACAGCCGTGAGGATTTTAGCGGTGACGCCTTTTTGGCGATGTTCATTTGTGTTCACTGCCCCTATGTAGTGGCCGTCGAGGACCGTCTGCTCACCCTTGCCCGCGAATTCGCGGGAAAGCCACTCAAGATCGCGGCCATTTGCTCGAATGACGGTGTTCGCTACCCTGCCGATAGCTTCAATAGCATGAAGAAACATGCCACTGACAAGGGCTATCCATTTCCGTATCTACACGATGAAACTCAAGATGTGGCGCGTGCCTTTGGCGCCGTGTGCACGCCCGATTTCTTTCTCTATGATTCGAAATTTCGCCTTGCCTATCGCGGCCGCCTTGACGATTCCTGGAAAGACCCATCGGCTGTCCGTTCACAGGAACTAAAGGCTGCCATCGAAACTCTGCTCAAGGGCGAAATACCGAAAGCCGAACAAAAATCATCGATGGGCTGCTCGATCAAATGGAAGGAAAACTAAAATCGTGAAGAGTCTCGTCGGTTTCGTGCTTTTGGCAATTGTCGTTTTCATTGGCGCCCTACTCATGCGCTTGGGCGCTTTTAAGCCCGTGGACCTACGCACGGAAGAAGCCGGACCGTTTCGCGTGGTTTATCAAAAACACACGGGGGCCTATCATAAGATCGTTCCGGTGATTGAATCCGTGGAAAAATGGGCAGCGCAAAACAAAGGGCCCGCTTCCGAGCCTTGCCAAACAAGTTTTGGAGAATACCTCGATGACCCCAGCGCGTTTGAGGAAGACCGCTTGAAATCCAACGGCGGCTGCATTGTCAAAGCAGACTGGTCTGGAAAACTTCCCGAAGGATTTGCGTATAAGGAGATACCACGTCGACTCTTTGTGCGTGCGGCATTTGAGGGCGCTCCCTCTATCGGACCACAAAAGGTTTATCCGCGGGTGGCGCAATTCATGATCGATAATGGGCTCAAGCAAGATGGCGCGGTGATTGAAATGTATGAACGCGTCGCCGACTCACAGCAAATTAAAACACATTATTTTTTTCCGGCCATAAAGAAATAAACAGGAAATGATAACCGAAAATTGAAAACTGGCTGAGACGCGAGCGCGTCGTCAGCCAGCGGAAAGGTTTAACGAGAACGTGCTTGTGCTAATGCCCGGGATTTAGCCGTTTCGCGATCGACGAATTCCTGTGTTTTCTTACGATAGGTGTCGATATTCTTGCGTTGCTGCGCTTGGCGCTGTTTCGTAGCCGTCGCTTGCTGGCGGAGTTCGGTCATACGCTTAACAGCCGCATCCCGCTCATCTTTCGCCATTTGAATATGCATTTGAATCTTACGCTGCTCTTCTGCCAACGTCTTGGCGTCATTTTCCGCGACTTGTAGCTCGCCCTTTGCGGCGTTGAGCTTGATATCCTCAGCAGTCTTCTCTTTTTGGGCGACCTCGAGATCTTTGCGCGCTTGCACGTTGCGCTTGTTTTGCTCGCTCAGATTTTGGAAGGCTGTGTTGGTCTCGGCCTTCACGCGGTCTTTTTCACTATCGATTTCTTTTTTCTTTTGCTTGAGTTGAGTCAACTCTTCTTTAAGGCGCAGCTCATCAGCCTTCGCCTGCTCGCCTGCCACACGGTCAGCATCGACAACATCCGAATCAAGTTCGGTGCCCATGGCGGAATCAGCGACTTCGGCATCCAGTTTCTTATTCTTGGAATCATCCAATTTCGGTTTGGCCTTGAGATCACCTTCATTAAGGTCAAACGCATAAGAAGAGTTTGCGCTCAGTACCAGCGCTCCGACGAGAACGAGAAAGCTCTTTGTGAAAGTTCCGACCATTCGCATACCAATTCCTCCGCACTATTTTCTCTGCGAGAGTTTTAGTTAAACTCTCACCGCCTGTGTTCAGTATAGCGGAAGCTGTCGAAATTTTTCCTGGGATTTTACAGATTTTATAGCTGTCAAAAAAGTGTTCAGCATAAAAATGCCCAGGTCGATTTTACCTGGGCAATCACTGTCAATACTTTAACCAAAGAGTCTCAAGACGAGAGACTCTGCCTCTATCTATGGCCTCTTTCTATGGCGAATCAAGAATGCATCTGTCTCAAAAGATTCAACGCGCTTCCGGCTTGGAACCACTTGATCTGTTCCGCATTGAAAGTGTGTTTCAATGCGATCGTCTCAGTTCCGCCATCGGCATGCTTCACTTCGAGAGTAAGGTTCTTAGCGGGAGCAAAACTCGCGAGTCCCTTGAGCGCAACACGATCATCTTCTTTGATCTTGTCGTAATCGGCGGGGTTTACAAACGTCAGCGGCAAAGCACCTTGTTTCTTTAAATTGGTCTCATGGATACGTGCGAATGATTTGGTGATCACCGCCACCGCACCGAGATGACGAGGCGACATCGCGGCATGCTCACGCGACGACCCTTCGCCATAATTCTCGTCACCGATGATGACCCACTTCTGCCCTTTTTTCTTGTAGTCCCGAGCAATTTGCGCGAACTCCAAGCTGGCTTCACCCGTTAGGATGTTCTTACCCAAACCGGTCGCGCCGCTAAATGCATTGGTCGCGCCCAAAAGCATATTATTAGAAATATTGTCGAGATGCCCTCGATAGGTCAGCCATTTGCCCGCCGGTGAAATATGATCCGTGGTGCATTTGCCCTTTGCTTTGCAAAGCACAACCATATTCTCAACCGCGTCCTTACGATCCCAAGCAGCGAAGGGATCGAGAAGCTGCAAGCGATCACTGGTTGGGCTAACCACGACGGTCGCCGAACGACCCGCAGGCGCCTGATAACCTTCGGGATCAGCAACAAATCCTTTTGCCGGCAACTCATCCGCAACCGGTGGCTGCAACTTGAATTTCTTGCCGTCTTTACCGGTGAGCTCATCCGTCAACGGATTAAAATCCACACGCCCGGCGATTCCCAATGCCATGACCAACTCAGGCGAACCGATGAAAGCAAGGGTTTCCGGATTGTCGTCTTGGCGTCCGCGGAAGTTGCGGTTGAACGAAGTCACGATCGTGTTGACGGTTCCCTTTTTAACATCATCGCGCTTCCATTGACCGATACAGGGGCCACATGCATTCGCCATGACTGTGGCACCAACTGTATTAAAGGTCGCCATTTGGCCATCGCGTTCAATTGTGTTTTGAATCTGCGTCGATCCAGGTGAAACCAAAAACGGTACCGGCATTTTCAGACCATGATCAAACGCCTGCTTGGCGACAAACGCCGCACGCCCGATGTCTTCGTAAGAAGAGTTCGTGCACGATCCGATTAGAGCCGCCGACAATTGGGTACCCCAATTATTGGCCTTTGCATCCGCTGCCATTTTCGAAATTGGATGAGCGATATCGGGTGAATGTGGACCCACCAGATGCGGCTCCAAAGCCGTCAAATCAATCTCAATCACCTGATCAAAGAATTTCGCGGGCTGTGCAAACACATCCGCGTCGGCATTCAACAGATCCTTATTCGCATCAGCTAGCTTCGCGATTTCAGCACGATTGGTGATCTTGAGGTAAGCCGCCATCCGTTCGTCGTAGGGGAAGACCGAGCAAGTCGCGCCAAGCTCGGCACCCATATTGGTGATCGTCGCTTTCGCCGTCGCAGAAATAGAAGTACAGCCTTCGCCGAAGTACTCGACGATTTTATCCGTACCACCTTTGGTCGTCAGAATTCCAAGAAGCTTCAGAATGACATCTTTCCCGGAGGTCCAACCATTCATCTTGCCTTTAAGATGAACTCCGATGAGTTGCGGATTTTTAACTTCCCAAGGAAGTCCCGCCATCACATCAGAAGCATCCGCACCACCAACACCGCAAGCCGCCATGCCAAGGCCGCCC
>SXRI01000366.1 GCA_005793615.1 Bdellovibrionales bacterium | reverse complement strand
TTTATGAAAGACGTGACTAAGGCGATCAAAGACAGTCAGATCAAGGTCTTTGCGGTGACTCCGAGCAAATGGCCCGGATACAATTCACCCTTTCAAGGTGAACCTGGCATCGTGCAGTCCAGCGGCGGTGAATTTTTCGAGTTCGACGACATTCTCAGCGGTCGAATTTCTCTCGACAAAGTTCTGCAGCGTATTCTGTTCAATATTCAAACGACTTATAAACTCACTTACACCGTAGATAAGGTTGCAGGTTTGAATCCGGCACTGGCTGTCGCTCAGCGTGATATCAAAGTAAACCTTGCCGATGCGAATCGCGGCGCAGTTCAGGTGAAATCCGTTCTCAGCAGCATTCCGACAGGGCGCCCTCAATATCAACAGGCCTGGAAGATCAGTGACGAGCCAGTCTACCAGAAGTCATTGAAGGTGTATGTTGATGGCAAAGAAATGGGTCCGTCGGAGTATCGCCTGAACGGCAGCGAGGTGCAGTTCACGGCCGTGCCCAAACCCGGAGCACAGCTACGCTTTGTTTTTTTCTACGAAGCCATAGATAAGAATCTTCGGCTCGCGCCGATCTCGATCAAAGGTGTTTCGAATTCAGGAAACACGAAAGTCTATCTCAACGACAAAGAAGCCCGACCGGAGGATGTGACCTTCGAGCAGGACCTTGAAGGTAACACCAGTCTTCGACTTGCGCCGGCTCTTATGGCCAATAATGATCCTTATGAGATTCGCAAAAACCAAGCTCTCAAAGTCAAAATCGTCCGCCAGCCATCACGATTTTAGCCCGAAGCACTCGCTGCGAGAGCCGCACCGCCAGAGGCGGTGCAAACGCTTACAAGCGAGCACTCGCTGCGAGTGCCGCAACGCCAGAGGCGTTGCAAACACTTACAGTACGCCGGCGACAAACTCGACGCCGAATTTCGGTAGCCGGATCCAAGCCACGCGAGCGCGCACGTGATAGAGCCTTTTCAATTGTGTGAGATGAATCTTAAGAACGACGTTATCGCCAACTCCCAAAGCGAAGGCTTGGTCGGCAATGAGCAAAGCACCGCCTTTGGAGATATTACGGACCTTGCATTGAAACACCGAGGGATTACCGTCGATTCGCACTTCAGCCTTTTCGTTGGTAAAGTGACGAATAAACTTTCTAGCAGACCCCGCCTGGCCTTGGATCAAGCGCTTACCGATTCCGAGAAGCTCATCAATACCACGCCCACGATCAAAAAAGATAACTTTTTCCTCGCCGTAGGTCGAACTCGCGTTTTCACTGAGACGCTTAGTGAGCACAACAACAGGCCCTTCGTAGCCGTTGACCCTTACTTCATTGAGTGCCAACTCATCCGAGGGAATCCAAGTTTCAAGATCAAGAACAACCAAACGCGCGTCGGGTTCAATATGCCCCAGTTGATTCATATCCAAAGCCACGACCTTTAAATTCGCGAACTCATAGTTCAGTCCTTCGAATAGGCGTTTTAAGTCCCCACGAGTTTTATTCTCGCGGCTGAGGATTACGATCCCATCATTTTTCGCGTTTACCGGCTGCTCGGCGGCACCCATTTCGATCCTTCTTTACCGGTCCATTTGCCTCGGGGACGGTAAATACGATTATTGGTCCATTGCTCAAAAATATGCGCGAGCCACCCCGAGACCCGCGAAACCGCGAAAATCGGAGTATAAAGATCTATCGGAATTCCCATAGAAAAATAAACCGTGGCGCTGTAAAAATCGACGTTTGGTAACAAACCTTTTTTATTTTGCATAACGTCGTCGATCATATCCGACATCGTATACCAAAGCGGCTGTCCCATTTTGGCTGTCAGTTTCTCAGACATCGAACGTATGATTTTGGCACGCGGATCGCCATTCTTGTAAACGCGATGACCGAAACCCATGACCTTAGCCTTGTTATTTAACGCATCTTCAATCCAAGTCTTTGCCTTCTCGATCGTGCCGATGTCTTTCAACATCAACATCACTTGCTCGTTGGCACCGCCATGGAGCGGACCCTTCAAGGCGCTAATCGCCGAGACAACCGCCGAATAGACATCCGAAAGCGAAGAAGCCGTGACTCGCGCCGCGAAGGCCGAGCAATTGAGTTCGTGATCAGCATGGAGAATCAAGCAAACATCGAACTCTTTCACAATTTGCGCATCAGGCTCGTTGCCAGTGAGAGTGTAGAAGAAGTTCCAAGCGATAGATTTACCAGGGTTCGGCGTCACTACTTCTTTACCGGTACGCAAACGCTCGAACGCGGTCACCAGCGCTCCCATTTTCGCGGTCAAACGAAGAGCTTTGCGAAAGTTCGCTTCGTTCGAAGAATCTTGAGCTTCTTTATCGAACAGGCCCATCGCACTCACCGCTGATCGCAACCACGCCATCGGATGCACGTTTTTGTTCGGCAGTGTTTTAAGTGTTGCGATCAACTGCGGATCGAGCGTCATTTCCGAGCCAAGATCTTTGCGGAGCTTGTCCAGTTCATCTTGTTTTGGAAGTCGATTGTTCCACAAAAGAAAAACGGTCTCTTCAAAGCTGGAATTCTCAGCCAGGTCCTCGATCGTGTAACCTCGATAGTTCAGGGTCGCGCCGACAATAAACGAAATTGCTGTTGTACATGCGACCACGCCTTCCAAACCACGATCGGTCGCCCCTTCATAAATGGGTGCTGCATCTGCCATTAGAACTCTCCTTCATTCCGCCCTAGAA
>SXRI01000023.1 GCA_005793615.1 Bdellovibrionales bacterium | reverse complement strand
TTCATGATGTAGGTGCCGTTTTCGTCTTCGTCGATCTGATAAAATTGCTTGGGATCACGCTTATCTTGCAGGAAGTACTCGATGTCGCGGCCGCCATCCGAGCCGGCATCGGAATCTGATTGCGAAGCGAAGACACCAAAAGGATACCGACAGGAATTATCGCACACACCTTGATTGGCATCGCGATGGCTCATGTACTGCGACATCAAACAGCGTCCTGAGTAGGCGATGCAGATCGAGCCATGAACAAAAGCTTCAAGTTCGATATCGGGTACGCGCTCATGGATTTCTTTGATCTCTGCTAAGCGAAGCTCACGGCTGAGAATGATGCGTGAAACGCCGATCGACTGCCAGAATTTGACGGTTTGCCAACTCATGCAGTTCGCTTGCACCGAAAGGTGGAGCGGAATTTCAGGGTGTTTCTCGCGCACCATCATCATCAGGCCCGGATCGCTGATGATCATGGCGTCGGGCTTCAAAGCCGCGAGAGCGCCGATTTGTTCGCTGAAGGGTTTAAGCTTTGTATTGCGCGCGAAAATATTGGCGGTGAAGTAAACTTTTTTACCGCGGGCACGCGCGTAGTCCATGCCGGTTTTGAGTTCATCGAGACCGAACTCGTTTTCGCGGGCACGTAGGCTAAAGAGCGGCACGCCGGCATAAACCGCGTCAGCACCATACTCAAAAGCGAAGCGCAATTTTTCTAGCGACCCCGCAGGCATAAGAAGCTCTGGCTTTTGCGACACCGGTTCGTCTCCCTCTTCTGAAATACCATGGAAATTGAGCGAGAATACTTACACGTTAGCGCTGGAAAAGTCAGAGGTTTTCGAGAGATTTCGTCAGCGGGCTGTGAATTTCCGCTGTATTTATTTCAAGGGATTAATGGGCCTCTCGTTGGGTCTCCAACATCTCTCAGCTATGTGGTAAACGGGTGCATTCATCATACCGAGGGAAAACTGTTATGAAAGAACTGAGTATCTTGGCGCTTGTTTTGTTGTCGGGAACTGCGCGAGCTAACGTTGCCGTTGTGAATGGTCAGGCTTACGAGTTGCGGGCGGTCGAGCGCAAAGACTGCAGCGTTCCGGGCTCGCCCGAGTTTTTTGCGGACAAAGTAGTCTTGAACCTCGCCAAAAAGAATGGCCTGGCGACTGCAGCCGCACTCTGTGCAGCAGGAACTACCAGGTATTGTTCAAGCGATAATCAATTGAAGTTTGCACTCGATCTGGTTTTCAAGGAAATTCGTCGATATCCGAGCGCGTTTCGTTCACCGAGTTGCAAGGCCATTCGCTCTGAATGTGAAGCGCTTTGCTCTTCTGGAAACGCCCTCACTTCAGATGAGTGCCAGATTGAATGCAATCAATACGAAGCCTGGAATAAGTGAATCTACCTGCGGTGCTGCTAGCTCCCGCTTCGACCAGGCGCAGGTAACGATGGCGCGCAGACAATCTTAAACGCCGAACGAGGATCCGCAGCCGCAGGTCTTGGCGGCGTTAGGATTGGAGAAGACAAAGCCCCGGCCGTTTAGACCGCCGTCGAAGTTCAGGGTCATGCCGGCGATATAGAGTAAACTTTTCGTATCAACGACGACTTTGGTACCGTTTTCTTCGAACGATCGGTCCTTTTCGCCCATAGCCGTATCGAAATCGAGTTTATAAGACATGCCCGAACAGCCGCCGGCCACCACTTTTACGCGTAAAAAGCTCGCGGGATCAGAGGATTCCTTTTGCAGGTGCTGGATCTGCTTGGCTGCTGATTCGCTAATATGGATCATGCGCAATACTCCTCGAAAGAACCGATAGTACCTTAAATTTCAGATTTTGTGAACTATCTCACGAACCCGTGCGATCAGGGTATCGACTTCGCCCTCCGTGGTGAATCGCCCGAGGCCAAAGCGCATTGAAGAGGACAGCGGATCGTTGCCTTCGCGACCAATTGCTCGCAAGACGTGACTAGGGCCCCCGGCGGCGCAGGCGCTCGCGGTGCTGAACGCAATGTCAGAAAGCCCTGTGAGAATTTTGTCGGCGGGTACGCCGTGAACGGTAAAATGGATATTATTGCAAACTCGCTCGGTAGCATGGCCGTTGAGTTCGATGTGTCCCGGGGCAAGCAATGCGCGAATAATTTTATCGCGTAAGCCGGTGAGGCGTAAAGCCTCTTCTGGTAGTTCGCGTGTGGCAATTGCGCAGGCTTCACCGAGGCCAACGATACCCGGGACATTGTGGGTACCACTGCGTAAGCCGCGCTCCTGACCGCCGCCGACCATGATCGGCTCGAGATGCGTTGCCCGACGCACATACAAGGCGCCGACTCCTTTGGGACCGAAGAACTTATGGGCTGAGAGTGACAGGAGATCGATACCCATCGCCTCGACATCGATTGGGGTCTTGCCGACGGTCTGTGCGGCATCGACGTGAAAAACAATGCCGCCGCGGGCGCGAAGAGCCACGCCGATCTCAGTGATCGGGTTGATAGAGCCGATCTCGTTGTTGGCGTGCATGAGCGAGACCATGACGGTGTTGTCTTTAACTGCCGCGAGAACATCACTTGTTTCGACTTGGCCGAACTGATTGACGGGCAAAAGAGTGACTTCGTGGCCGAGTTCCCTAGCCCGTTCGCCAATCATCAACGTCGCTTTGTGTTCAGCAACCGAAGTGATGAAATGAAAACAACCCTGCCCCAAGCCAAATAAGTAGCCGAGGATCGCGAGGTTCATGCTCTCGGTCGCCCCTGCCGTGAAGATGATTTCATTTGCTGACGAAGCATGAAGAATCGCGGCGACCTGTTCGCGAGCGTGGGTGAGTGCTGCTTCTGCTTTCCAGCCGTAGGCATGTTGCACGCTTTCGGGATTGCCGAAGTGTTCTCTAAAATAGGGGAGCATCGCCTCGAGAACTTTCGGGTCGAGCGGTGTTGTCGCGTTGTTGTCGAAATACAGCGGCAGTTTGCTCATTAATTGAGCTCCCTGGAGCCTGCAAAAGCTCCGTTAAACAAGCTTCAGATCTTTGTCGAGTCCGTGCTCCGTGCGTTATGACATAATATCAGTTTTGCGACTACAGGGACGCAGTGCAATGTCAAAAAAGTGACGAAGCTCAGTCAAAATCCCTACTGCTAGGGGTCTAGATTTCTTAATAACACTACACCTAGTGGAACTATTCTTGAAAATCACCGGTGTGGATGTTTTCCTAACCGTATCAATCCGATGTCGATGGAGATGACTTCGGAGTCACCATGTTCAGAATTTAAGGAGTTTTAATGTCCACTGCAGGAAGCACCTCAACTAAAAAGAAATCAGCTGGGGCCAACCAAGAAGCATCAATCGAAAACAACGGCGTGAAATTCGCACCTCACTTTGTGAAAAGCGGAGAAAATCCCTACAACCAAGTCAAATGGGTCAAGCGCTCAAGTCAGATCGGCGGATCGGCGGGCGAGGTCGTATTTGCGATGGAAGGAGTCGAGGTTCCGGAAAACTGGAGCCAACTCGCGACCGACATCGCTGTTAGCAAATACTTCCGTAAGGCCGGCGTACCGAAGACCGGTGGCGAGATTTCCGTACGTCAGCTCGTTAATCGCGTGGCCCATACCATTCGTGGTGCCGGCGAGAAATTTGGCGGCTATTTCGCGACCGCGCAGGACGCTGAGCAATTTGAAAAAGAGCTTGTCCACATCCTTCTCCACCAAAAGGGCGCGTTCAATAGTCCGGTGTGGTTTAACTGCGGTCTCTTTCATGAGTACGGAATTCTCGGCTCGGGCGGTAACTTCGCTTGGGATATGACCGCTAACAAACCGATCGAGACCAAAAACTCGTATGAGAATCCACAATGTTCGGCGTGCTTCATTCAGAGTGTTGGCGACGACTTGATGAGCATTTTTGATCTCGTGAAAAACGAGGCGCGGATCTTTAAATTTGGCTCAGGCACCGGCACCAACTTCTCGAAAGTGCGCGGCTCGATCGAGAAACTCTCCAGCGGCGGCACAAGTTCCGGACTGATGAGCTTTCTTGAAGTTCTCGATCGTGGCGCGGGTGCGACCAAGTCGGGCGGTACCACTCGTCGGGCAGCAAAAATGGTTTGCCTCGATATGGACCATCCGGAAATTTCTGAGTTCATCAATTGGAAAGTGCGCGAAGAGAAAAAAGTCGCGGCACTCGCAGCGGCGGGTTACTCGAGCGACTTTAACGGCGAAGCTTATAAAACCGTCGGCGGTCAAAACTCGAATAACTCCGTTCGCGTTCCTGACGCGTTCATGGAAGCCGTCGAACGCGATGGCGAGTGGGCTACCACGGCGCGCACCGATGGCCATGTGATCGCGACCTATAAAGCGCGTGAATTGTGGAATCAGATCGCGGAAGCCGCATGGTCTT
Source organism: Bdellovibrionales bacterium (assembly GCA_005793615.1). Taxonomy (GTDB): domain Bacteria; phylum Bdellovibrionota; class Bdellovibrionia; order Bdellovibrionales; family JAMPXM01; genus SXRI01. The sequence continues at coordinate 158 of SXRI01000023.1, read as the reverse complement.
GCGCTGATCCCGGTGTGCAATTCGATACCTCGATTCAGAAATGGCACACCTGCCCTGAAACCGATCGTATCAATGGATCAAACCCGTGCTCGGAATATATGTTCCTTGACGACAGTGCTTGTAACCTTTCGTCGCTGAACTTGGTGAAGTTCATGCGT
>SXRI01000365.1 GCA_005793615.1 Bdellovibrionales bacterium | reverse complement strand
GTATGCCCGAGGTTCAAGACTTGGCGAACGCCCCTTCTCTCTTCGGGATCCTTCGCGACCACCCGATATTTGGCGGCGATCGCATCTCGCAGTGACCTCATCAACAGCTGCGCCGGTTCGACTTTCAACGATCGTTCAAGCCGCTTTACCCATAGTCCGCCATCAATGAGCGCTATTTTAGCCAGCTCACCGGCAGCATCCCGGGCACGCTCCGGTGGTTGCGCCGCAAGAATCCTATCAACCAAAAAAATCTCGGCGGCCGGATAAAAGGTACCGATCTGATTCTTACCGCCATGAACATTCAAAGCTGTCTTGCCGCCGTGAGCGGAATCAATGGCAGCTAGCCAAGTCGTGGGAATATGCACGAGTCGCACACCTCGCCTAAAGACACTGGCGACAAACCCGGCAAAATCACCGACCGAACCGCCGCCAACCGCGATGATCGTAAGTCGACGAGTATTCAAACCATGAACGATTTTCAGCAACCGCTCACAGTGCGCCGGAAATTCGCGTAGATCCTTCAACTTCTCGCCGGCCGCGAGCGGCATAGTCGCCGAGAAACCACGCGACCACTTCTTGAAACCAGGCACTACCTGAAGCAGACGACGATCATAGAGGAGTACGGTGGTCTCACCGAAGCTCTGAGGCTTCGGAATATCCTTGATAAAATGAAGGCGGGACGGGTGTTTCTTCATCATTTGCGTTTGGGTCACACCTTAATGCTGCCGCAGATTTTTAGCAAGATTTTGCAAGCTCGTCCCTCACGGGGCGGTCGCTGTCGCGCGCACAAAAGCATAGAAAAAAACCGCGTCTTTGGCTTTTTTCACCACTTCTACTTCTCGCTTCATCTCCGCAATGGTTTTTTTATCCACTCGCCCGCTTGCCAAAAGCGAGTCCTCGGCGCTCAAAAGAATGTCGAAAAAGTACTCAGTAAAAGTCGCCCGTTTTTCGGGTTCACGCGAATCAAAATGAAAGGGCCTGATCTCGGTTTGAATATTTACAAAACCGGCCTCTTTCAAAAGATGACCCAGCTGTGCACCAATGAACGGGTGACCGTTGATCGAACACTGTAGGTCATTGAACTCGAACCAGTACTTGAGATAGGCCGGGCTATAGGGCTCCAAAAACAAAGTTTGATTAAAAACTTCACTGCAATAGATGGTGGCGCCTTTACGTAAATGCTTGCGCACACCCTTAAGCACCGCCACCGGATCGGGGACGTGCTCCAGTAGCCAACACAAAAAGGCGGCATCATAATCCTTTTTCGCCAGCTTCAATTGTTGTGCATCTTGCTCTCGCAGCGTCACCTGTCCGTGCTTCAGTTTCGCCTTTAAAATCTTCCTGGCGACGGCCAGCTGGGCATCCGATCGGTCCACGCCAGTGATCTTTAGGTCCGGAAAACGACGACACAGTATTTCAGTTTGTGCCCCGACTCCACAGCCCACCTCGAGCAATGTTTCTTTGAATTCGAGATCGACCCCACGATAAACGTACGGCTCTAAAAACCGCGCCTGGTGCAAAAGTCGCATCTGTTCTTTACGATCGAAACCGTGCAAATACTCCTGCCGAGCCATAGCCGACCTCCCCATGAATGGGACGATTATCACCTAAGCCATGGCAAAAAGCCAGGTTTGTCACCGTTCAGAAAATGTTCGACAGCACTCGCGTTGCGAGCCCGGGACCATCGCTCATCCAATTCGATCTGGGTTCAGCCGCAGGTGGCATACGACGTGCAATCCTCCGAAACGCCGATGAAATTCATAAAAGGCCTCCTCATTCTACTTTGCGCGGTAAGCGCCAACTCTGGTTTCGCGCAGTCACCAAAGACATTGTTGAAGACACTGAAGTGTGTTGACGACCTGCAGGTCTCACCCACAATGCGCGCCGTTGGTGTTGAAACTATTCACAAGGTACCTGGGCCTCCCGTTGCCGCTCTCCGCTGACCATGGGCGCATAGTGGATCTCAACGCTATGGGGTTTACCGAACCCCTTCCGCTAGCAAGTACGTTTTCGGATGGCACCCTTAGAACCGCCTTCGTTTCAATCGATCTACAATCCTCATCACGTCTGAGTCAGTGTATCAATGAACTGAGTGCGCAAGCACTCGAGCGGATCAACAGCGGCGAAGAGGCTCACCAGATGTTCACGCGCTTTATCGGTGAATACATGGAAGCCGTACCGGAGGACTTCAAATTTCCCTGGGATCCGCAGGAGCAGATCCCATTGCCTCCGGAGTTCGCCCAGGCTGCGCCGCTCAATCCAGGACACGCTCCTCTTTCGACCTCCCTCGTTCACGTCACGGTCCCGCTCGAGAGCTTTCTTTTCGTCCAGCGGGGCGTTTGTCTTCAAAAGGTCTTGTTGACCTCGCTGGTGATGAGAAACTTACAGATACCCCATCGCCTTCGTGCTGGCGCCTCAGAGTTCTCAGGGCATATCTGGATTGAACTTCCTGATGGCCGCCTCCTTGATCCCACTTGGCAGGTGCTGAAAGCGCCATCGAAACAGGGCGCTTTGCCTGGCTGGTTCCGATTTGATCAGAGTTTCCTCTATCAAGATCAACTCTATCCGTTCGCGGCGAATTGAATTCAGCTTTGATAACACTGTCTCGATTTGAGACAGGGCCGTGTTTACCGGTAAATAAATGTTACTGAGGGATTTAGCTTTTTTCTTCATTATCCCGCCTTTTTAAGGTTATCGGCCTGTTGCACGAGTTCATTAATTGCTTTAAGCTTTTGTTCCACTTTTTTTCTTAATTGAATCG
>SXRI01000364.1 GCA_005793615.1 Bdellovibrionales bacterium | reverse complement strand
ACGGCAATTCGATTCGTGCGCTGTTGAAGTATCTCGAGAATATCGCCGAAGAGGAAATCGTCGAACTCAATATTCCAACGGCCGTGCCCTTGGTTTACGAACTCACCGATGATCTTAAGCCGATCCGACGCTATTATCTTGGCAACCAAGACGAAATCGCCAAGAAAATGCAGGCGGTCGCCAACCAAGGCAAAGCGCAAAAATAGGTGGTCGCCTAAAATTTGTTCTCAACCTGACAGGGAATCTAAAATGTGGTTGTTCCCAACTCTTGTATTTACTCTGATCACTGTTCAAAGTTTCGCACTTCCAGCACCCATCGATGGACAGCGATGCACTCGTGACGATCTCGACGTCATTCAGACGGCGCAGGCGGCTTTCAAGAGACACAGCCATGAGGAGGCTATTTTTCAGCTGACTCAACTTACTCAAGTTTGTCGAAACGATCGCGGTGTTGGTTTCCTGCTTGCTTCCATTTATGGCGATCGATGCGGTGCTCTAAATTCTCCGGTGCTCGAAGTCTTAAGCGATTTCAATTTTGGCGAAGCTGCGTTAGTGATGACCACGTTGGTAAAAGCGAAACTTCCCAAGTTGAAAGAAGAGGATTGCAACCGAGCGGAGCGAATCATCGAGAAAAGCGTCGCCGGGACAACGGGGGAGCTTCATGATGAACAGATTCTCATTGCTTCGCTTAAATTGCACCGGGCAGCCATTCTGCTGAGCGAGGCTGTTGATCCCGAGGGCAGTGGTTTACCCCGGATGGGAATTGATTTTTGTTCTCAAGCGGACATCACTGACTCAGTGATCACTAAAACCTTAGCGGGCTTTAACGACGGCATGAAACGAATTGTCACTAGCGGGAAGCTGTCACATAGACGTTTACTTGAGCGGTACGGTTTTCTTTGCGGTCATCCCGTGGTCGACGGACTCTGTGCACTCACAAAGGATGACCGAATTGGGCCATACCTCTTGATGTTTCGTTCGGTCTTAAAGGGGGGATCCGGGATTGGTTTCAATACTTTCGGTGGTGATATTTTTTCGTCGCAGGCCTGTATGTGCTTTTGACTGGTCTTGCACTCAAGATTTCTGCATACGTCGATGGATTCGGTAAATGAGATAGAGGGTGATCAAATTGGCGGCGTTGACCACCCAGCCAATTGTTGCGAAATTCTGAATTTCTCCTGCCGGTCCCTCGGCGACGATAAGGCCTGCGATGACGGCCGCGACCCCACCAGAAATCTGTTGAACCGATGAACTGATCGCCATGAACGAGCCGCGCACCGCAGGGGCAGGTATTGCCGATATCAAGGTTTGTGCTGGAATCATCCGTGAAAAAATGCCGAAAAACAAAAGCGCGTTGATTGCCATGATCCAAGGGAGCGGAGCCGGTTCTTGGGTTGTATAAACAAAAGTCATTATCGAAGTGAAGACCGCACCGAAGAGAAAAACGTTGAACTTGCCGAACGCATCACTCGCCCGACCGACAAGGGGGCCGGTCACAATGGCGCACAGGCCGGTGAACATATAGATCATCGGCAGTTTGTCCATGGGTACGTGCAGGTTATTGACTGAGAAGGCGCTCCCGAATGGCATCAACATAAAACCACCGGTGCTCATGAGCGTGACTGCAGCGAAGGCCTGAAGGTACAAAGGCGTGGTCAGAGTCACTTTGAGATGGTGCGTGAAAGTTTCGTTTTTTTCCAGAGCCAGGTGGGTGTCGATGGGCTTGAGAGCGAACCAAATAACAACACCGATGATCGTACTGACAGCGACGATCATGAGAAAAGGCATGTGCCAGCCCCAATGGGTGGCGACGTAGAGTCCGATCGGAAGACCGAGCACTTGGCTCGCGGCGAAGGCGGTCTGCATGAAACCCATTACCCGCCCGCGCACCTCATACGGGAAGAGATCGGTGGTGATCGCGGCGATGATCGAACCGATAACACCTCCAAAGAGACCAGTAACCATACGCGCGACCAGGAGGAACTCGAAAGTGGGCGCGATGCCACAGAAAAATGTTCCAACGAGAAAGCCGGCGTAGAAGAAAAGCAGAAATTTCTTGCGGTCAAAGCGATCGGCGAATCCGGCAGCGAGGAGCCCGGAGATTCCGGCACTAAAGGCATAGATTGAAACCACCAGGCCGAATTGCGAGGGGGTGATCTTGAGCGCCGGCATCAAGATCGCGCCCAGTGGCGAGAGAATCATGAAATCAAGAATGATCGTGAATTGTAGAAAGGTGAGAATAGCCACCACCATCACCTGGTAGCTCGAGAAATGGAAGGCGCCGGACTCTGTTTTTTTCATTCATTCAGGTTAGGTTCCATGAAGGAACGAGTCAAACCCGTCTGCCGACGGGCCCAGTGACAGGGCGGCTGACAAGACGTAGGTCAGGTCTTCAAGAGAGTTCCGAGAACAGGAGCCAGTGGTTGGTTCCGCCCAACACGGTGGTACCTAGTACTTTGACAGATAAATTTCTAGCCGGTCTCACCGAGACTTCTTCGCCGGTTGGTATCTAAATTTTTT
>SXRI01000363.1 GCA_005793615.1 Bdellovibrionales bacterium | reverse complement strand
CCTGCAGCTATCGCCTCATCGCACTTATCAATAGGTCTAGTGGTTTCGCTTTCGCCAAGATCTTGGTCTAGTTCTGATCGTCCGCCGTTCGCGTCCCATTTTGACACACTCTCGGTAACATTATTTACCGGTAAACGCGCATTTGCGGCTCAAGCAAGTGGCGGAGCGCGAGTTCCTGCGGTAGTGCTTCGTTCACCGAGGCACAAAAAGCGAGGGGCGCCGGTTCACGATGAAAAATCTGCTCGAGAATCACAGCCGGAGTCCATAAACGCAGGTAGCCCCGGGTGGCGTGAATGGCCTTTTGTGCGGTTTTATTCAATTCACGCTCAATGGGTGTCCAAGCGGTCGCGGGTAATTTGCGGTCCGCGACGAAATAATTGTAGGCGAAACGTTCAATATCAAAAATGGCAAGGGCCGTGAGGATCAGTTGTTGGTTTTCGGTCGTGAGAAGTAATTTCGCTAGCGAACGGACATCGTTGAGTGCCAGCAAAAAATCACTCTCACCCTTAACAGCGGCCATCATCAAACGAACCTTGGCGAGGGCGAGGAGATCCTGAACATCTGGCACCGGAAGATGTGCCGGTGGAACGAAAATCCTTTTGTCGGCAAGATCGCTGATCGGACTTTCGGATTCGATATCCCAGTAATCGAAACGATCAAGACCGGTGAACACCGTGAGATCGGCTTTCATCGTCTTGGCGCGCGGATGTTTCTTCATCCACTCATCATTCATGCGTAGAAGGATCTCGCGGGTGTTCGGGCCCACAAGCTGTCGAGGAGCGCCGCGGGCGCGCAAGTTTAGTGAGGCGGCGGGCTGGGGGGGCCAGTGGACTTTGCCATTCAAAAACACGCCGGCATCGGCTTGACCAGCGCGCATAGTTTGCAAACTGCGAAAGAACGGAACCTCATCAAGTCGTTTGAGATCGGACAAATAGGAATCAAGAAACTTTTTTTGAACCACAATGTTCGCTTCCAGCTGCGGCCGAACATGGGTGCGGTAGAGAATTTCCACAAGGATGATCGCCGTCGTCAAAAGCGAGGCTCCCGTCGCCAGAAGAAAAATCAAAAATCGGGCGACGTGAGACAGGGGGCGACGATCTGACTGCGGTGTCGGATTCACAAAACCTTGATCCACGATTGGTTTACTGGATGCTGTATTTGGTGACTCCTGACGTCTCGCTTTCTCCATGGTTAATCATAGGTTCGTAAGGAGTTAAAATTCCAGTCAAATTGCCAAAAAAAATGGCTTGCTTCTCCACGGTCTTTGCCAAACGATCATTGCTGTGTTTACTCGCCTGGTCCTGTTCATTGGTTTGCTCTCTGTCTTCGCGACTGCCCAGAGGGCTGTGGCTGACGGCGTCACGACCGTTCTTTTTATTGGAGACTCACTCACGGAAGGCTATGGCGTTCGCAAAGAAGACGCCTATCCGGAGCTGGTAGTTAAATATCTTGGCCCCAAAAACCAACAAAAGAACCAGCAAAAGAAGCGTTCGTTGCGGATTGTGAATGGTGGCATCAGTGCCAGCGTAAGTGCGGATGCCGACCGCCGCCTAAGATGGTTCTTGAAGCAAAAGCCAGACATCCTGGTTCTTGCCCTAGGCGCCAATGATGCCTTGAAGGGAACGCCGGCAATGGTTATCAAGAAAAACCTCGCCGCTGTGATCGATCTTGCCAACGAGAACAAGGTCCGGGTTCTTTTATGTGGCATCAAAGTGTTCAGTAATCTCGGTGAAGACTATAATCGCTCGATTGATAGGATGTACAGTGATCTTGCACGGGAAAAAAAGGTCGCATTTTACCCGTTTCTGCTCGAGGGCGTCGCGCTCGATAAAAACTTGAATCAGGCCGATGGCAAGCATCCCAATGCAAAAGGACATGACGTGATCGCTCGCCGGGTCGCTCGTGAGTTGGAGAAGCTTTTGTGAGCCAACTTGCGCTGTTATTGCGCTTGGCCTGGCGCGAGTTGCGGTATTTGCGCGGCAAACAGGCGGCCGAGCTTTCTTTGGTCATTTCAGTGCTGTTCATTGGTCTTTTAGAGCCTTTTTTGTCGGCCTCGATCAGAACTTCGGTGAATTTTTATCTCGAGCAGAGTTCGCGGCGGATCCTGTCAGCCGATCTGACGGTAAACTCCATGCGCCCGTTTGCGAAAAAAGAACTGGATTGGCTCAAACTCGCCTTCCCCGGCAGTCGCATGGCCGGGGAAACGGAGTTCGTGACTATGGCGCGAACAGTGACCAGCCCCCAGACGAACGGGGCGGGAGTTGCGACTCTGGTAGAGGTCAAAGGAGTCGATAGCGCCTTTCCAATTCATGGCGAGTTTCGTTTGGAAAATGCGACTTTCCGTTCGGCGCAGGAACTCAATGGCATAGAGCGAATCGCCTGGGCCTACCCCGAGGTGATTTCGCAGTTGGGTCTTAAGGTTGGCGACAAGATCGGGATTGGCAAAAGCGAATTTCGTTTAAGTGGTGTCGTCAAAGATGCACCCGGCGCCGGACGAACGGGTGGCTTCGCTCCTCGCGTCTACATTGGTCGAAACTTCATCACCGAGACGGGTCTTACACAGTTCGGAGCACAGGTTTTTCATCGAGTTTATCTCGAGCTTCCAGGCGGTGAGAGTGCCGCGCGCGCCAGCGAGAGAATCAAAAACGCGTTGCGCTCTGAGGATATCTCGATTCGCACGCCCGATGATGCCATTCAGGGTTTCGAGAGGTTCTTCTCGTTTTTCAATCTCTATCTGGTGACTGTGTCGATGGTGATCTTCGTGCTTTCCTGGACGGGGGCCTATTATATCTTGCAGGTCTACCTTCAAGAACGTCTTTCGAATGCGGCAGTATTTATGATTAGTGGCGCGAGTCGTTTCCAAACAGCGATACTCTACGGACTGCAGATCCTATTGGTGATGGCGCTGGCATTTACTCTGTCTTGTTTGACAGGCGGTTTTCTCACGCTTGTTTTTGCTCGTACCTTTGCCGACTCACTTCCTGAAGGATTCGAAGTGCAGTTCGCTTTTAGCGATGTCTTAAGCTTGGCGGCGGTAACGGGCCTTTCGGCGCTGGCCTATGCGGCACCTTTTTGTTTGCGACTCTTCTCGCTTCCGCTGCAGTCATTGCTGACTGAATCAACGCTCGGGGTGCGAGGCGCGATAAAGGGCTGGGCGCTGCTGATTCCACTCTTTCCGTTGGCGATTTTTCTCTTAGTAGCAGTGTGGTTGATGGATTCGTGGCTGGATGCTCTGCGACTCGTCGGTGGCATGTTCTTGGTGACTGGCTTTGGTTTTTTTATGGGACGTCTCTGTTTTCGCGGGTTGTTTGCTCTCCTGCGCAAGACTCCGGGGTTTGTTCGCTTGGTGGCGACAACCTTGGTGCGCTCGCGTTTTGGCGTGAATCTTTGTTTCTCAGTGTTGATGCTGGTTGCTCTCTCGGCCAACTTAGTTCCGCACCTCCTCAATTCAGTCATTGGCGTCGTCGAGCCCCTAGAGGGGCGCGAGCTGCCGGAGCTCTTTCTTTTCAACATCCCCGAATCGGCTTTGAATAAACTCAAGTCTTATGCCGCTGATCGTGATGTTGAGTTAAGATATCTTTCGCCGCTCATTCTCGGGCGATTGCTCAAGGTGAATGGTGTGGCCACCGAAAATGATCAATTTCAACGTTTTCCGGTGCGGTTGTCCTATCGGGAAACACCAATTTTATCGGAGCAAATCATTCAAGGTTCGCCGTTTTCAGGACACTACGATGAAAGTCGTGAGCCTGTGGCGGAGATCTCCGTTGAAAAGAGATTTGCCGAACGTAACCAGCTGCGCATTGGTGATGTTATCGATTTTGAAGTACAAAGTTTACCGATTCGCACTCGGATCGTCAGCATCAGAAGAGTGCAATGGACCTCGTTTAACCCTAATTTTTTTATCACTTTTCAATCTGGCGTCCTTGAAGACGCGCCGAAAACCTGGATCGCGAATGTCAATTTCTCGGGTGGCGAGGGCAAAAAGGTAAAGACCCAGTTTGATCTCAATCGAGAGTTTCCTGACCTCACCGTCATCGATATCGGTCGAACAATAGCAAGGGTACTCGAGGTGGCGCGTTCGGTGATTGGTCCGGCGAAAGTGGCCGCATGGTGCGCTGTGAGTATGAGTTTTTTGATTCTGCTCGGGGTTATTGCCCATAATTTGCGCTTGCGTGAATACGAACTCGATTTGGAAAAGCTCTTTGGTGCCAATCGCGCTTTGATCCGCGGGCTTTTGCTCATGGAGTATGGGCTCATCGCCGGTTTTGCGTGGTTGGTGGGTACGGTCAGTGCTTTTGGGATTGCATGGCTGATCAGTCGCCAAGTCCTGGATGTCGCCTTTCGCCCCTCTCATTGGGCGGTGATCATCAGCTTTTTCGGGGTCTTGTTTTTGACAATGGCCATCGTTTTTGCCCTCGCAAGCCGGGTCCTGGCCCGTGGGGGCAGCTCGAGACGACTTTGAGGCAGAAGAACTGTGTTGCGG
>SXRI01000362.1 GCA_005793615.1 Bdellovibrionales bacterium | reverse complement strand
TTGCAACTGCTTTAGCAAGGCACGCGCAGCCCGTACATCAGCCCCTTTTTCGCGAGATTTTTCCGTTTGCTTTTTCGGTGATCCCTGTGCGCCGGAAGTCTTGCCAGAGCTCTTCACGGGCCCTGACGGAGCAGTGGCCTTGCCTGTCCCTTCACCATTCCCCTCGGGAAATTTGCCAGCACCAAGTCCGCTCGAAGGGCCGCCTTCGTCTGTTCTACCATCATCTGTCACCTGCGCCAGGTTACGCGAACCCTCGGTCGAAGATGATGCCCCCTTCGGGCTGCGATCATTTGCACCTGCAAAGGAGGCGGGACCGCGATCGCTTCCGGTTATAGTCAGTGGTCTCGAGGGCTTCGGGTTCGCCTCACCTCGAGCCAAACTCGTAGAGCCAACATCTAACCCCGAGAGGCTAGGCGAAGTTAGGTGCGCGATGGGATCAGGAAGCTCAGTAGGTTTGACCGCGACATCGACCGTGGGGCTTTCCCGCCCACGTTCGGTTTTACGATCATCCTTGCGATCATATTTCCCTGCCTCCGCACGATTACCCCGACGCGACGGGGTTTCGGAATCAGCTCGCGCTTCATTGATCACGGTGCCTTTTACAAGATCCGCTGTAAGTCTATCGGCAGCGGAATTCGTGCGCTTGTAATCGCTGATGTCACGCATGATCTTAACTTGTCTCTCTGTAGCGTTGTCGCTTTCAAAGTGGGGACGTGGCGGCCCGTCACTCGGCCTCTGTGGGTACCGTTTCGGGCCAGAACCTGACACTGGAGCTCCCCACGTAGGTTTACTACCGCCAGATGCAGCATTGTCCTTGATGCCTTCGGAAGGCTGCATCGAGAAATTACTTATTCCACCACTCTCATTGGGAATATCCCAGGCCCCCTGGGTCGGCAGCATCGAGTGCTCTGGCATGGGAGGAACATAGCTCGATGCGGGAAAACTCCGCCAAGAGTTGTCTGCTGAAGTCTTATCGTTGGTCACTTCACATTTATTGAAGCCAACAGCAGCACTGACATAGGGAACCATCCATGAGGCAAATCCCTGAAGGCGTGCCAGTAGCCCAGCTTTAAAACTCCACAGGTAGGCCGTGGAAGTCGGACAGCCTGACCCCAAGGAGGAGCCCCCGTAAATATGCCGAGCAAAGTCTTGCAAATGCTCTCGTCTCTCTTTGTTGCTCGCACTGGAGAAACTCTCTTTAATCACACTATCTATGCCGCTCTTAAGAGCCTCTCGGCATTCCGGCGACATGTCGTTGAATGACTCCACCTTGCATCTCGCTGACGATTCGGCGAGGCGTTGGTAAACACCACCGATTTTCTTGTGCATTTCCTCCATCGCAATTTCGGCTTTTTGCTTATCCTTACCATCCATCGCCTGGCGGACCTCCTCATGCCACTCGGCACACATTCCTTTTCGGATCTTTTCCAATCGAGAGCAGACCTGGTTCGAAACTCTCTGCATATTCTCCTGCTCAAGAACCAATCGATCTAGCTTTCGGCACTCGGTGGTTTCGGGGTTGTCTTGCGAACAACACGCATCGACTGATTCCTGCATCGCTCCGTCCGGAATCAACGAATAGTGCAACATTTCGTGAAAAAAAGTTTTCGCATAGCTCGGATCGGCATTACCACGATCACGAATCTTGCCGCTGCTATCATACTGATCGTAAATCTTGATGGTAGGAGGCCCACCAACTTGAGGCAGGTAGCTTCCCCAAATATCCATTCCCCGCACTTCCTCTGTGGGTTTTTTGCAATCGATTTTCCAAGCGAAACTGCCCTCACCGAGATGCAGGTAGGTCGCCAACGCCGATTCTATTCTCGAGGCATGGTGGTCTAATCGATGGTACCGTAGGCATTGTAGGAACTTGCCCTGTGTTTTCACACTTCTCGTCGGGCTGTTCTTGACAGTTTCTTCGGCGAGTTCTTTCGACCAAACTTTGTCGGACTCAAATACTTCTTTAATGCCCGCTTTGACTGCCTCGCCACGTTTTCCCGCGTAGTCTCCTGTCGAACAGCTCGAGTCAAGCAATCCACCTCGCTCGTTTAATTTGCCATCGAGACTGCTGTTCTCTTTTTTGAGCGCATCCATGACATCGCCAGCCAGAACCTGAAGCTTTTTCTCTGCCACCTCACAGCCCACTATGATTTTGCTCTGCACCTCACTGAACTGGGGCAAACGCAGTCTCGGCTTCACCTTAAACAAGCGATAGGTTCCCGATGTCGTGCGATTAAAACTGAGGGAATAAACAACCTTTGCCGTAATCTGTTCAATGTCCATCATCTGAAAGTGACCGTTAAGGGGTTCATGCATGTAAATACGGCGCCCTGGAGTCACGAGCTCCCAGCTATTCATAAAGCCCCGGCCGCCAGGATCACGGGCGATGACGCTGAAATCATCACTCACCAGATTGGTTTCAAGAATTTGCCCGCCGGGAGCCCGTCGATGTAGCAACATAAACTGTTTGCCTGAGATCGAAAAATAGTCGCGATCAGCTGTCGGAGCCAGGGTTGGGGCTGAGGCGGGGGTTTTTGCCGCAGCGGCCGCAGGGTTACGACCACGAAGCTTTTCGCGCGAGGAGCGAGGCGCCGACCATGAAAGCGGCGTCGGATCGTCGGCCACAAAGCCGTCATCCTTTGCGCCGATGGCGACCTGAGGCAACATTGCCGCCAACAGCAATGTCCACCGCGCAACGCCAAATATTTTTTCCAATGCTACTCGCATCTACGCCACGTCCCGCGCTTTCGAGCGCATAAGTCGCACGCCTAGGATTCAATTTTGATTCACAATCCTATCGGCAAAACGAGACGTTTTATTTAGAGACAAAGTGTGAATTTCACTGAATTTTGCCCCCTAGACTGGTCGTTTATCCAGTCTTTTCATGGGCTTAAAAGATAGTTTCAAATTGAGAAAAATATTTTTAGCGAGAGGTCTTGAAAGAGGTTCGCGGGGTCACCCAACAGCCCACTAAGCTTTCGGGGTCCAAACCACGACCTTCTGATCAATCGTTCCAAAGAGGCTCTGCCCGGCTTCGTTTTTCATTTCGATGTGAATGCGATCGCCTGATTTCATAAAGGGCGTTTCTATTTTGCCGGCATTGATCTGCTCGATCATACGCTTTTCCGCCAAACAACTCGAACCACGCGCAGGATTTTCATTAGAGACAGTGCCACTGCCAATAATCGTACCTGGCCCAAGGTTACGTGTACGGGCCGCATGCGCAATTAACTGACCGAAATGAAAATGCATCTCGCCCGCATCGGCGTTACCAAAAAACTGACCATTGTACTCTACCAGCAGCGGCAGATGTAAACGCCCCCCTCGCCAGGCGCCTCCCAATTCATCGAGAGTCACAGCAAAAGGCGCGAACGCCGATGACGGTTTTGACTGAAGGAATCCAAACCCTTGCGCCAGCTCCTCGGGGATCAAACCGCGCAACGAAACATCGTTCACAATCATCACGAGGAGAATTTTCTCGAGAGCTTTCTCAGGAGAGATTCCCATCGGCACAAAGTCCGTCACGACTGCCACTTCGCCTTCAAAATCAGTTCCGTGCGCAAAATCGATCTGCGGAATCGAATCATGGGGAGCAAGAAAATCATCACTGCCACCCTGATACATTAACGGCACATTAAAGAGTGTTTCAGGAAGTGGAGCATTGCGCGCCTTACGCACCAGCTTCACGTGCTGCAAATAGGCCGAGCCATCAGCCCATTGGAACGATCTAGGTAGCGGCGAGTGAAACTCCAGCTCGTCAACCTCAAAGGCAAGTGCCGCACGGCCCTCTTCAAGCTCCTTTGCCAGCATCTCTAACTTGGGATGACATTCACTCCATTGCTCCAGGGCTTCACGAAGAGAAGCTGCAACTGCCGTAGCCTTGACTGCTCGACTGTTGTCGCGGCTTACAACAACAAGATCACCATCACGACGCAGAGGATTCTTAAGGGTACCGAGTTTCATAGCTTTTTCACTCCAACTAGGATGTTGGCGAATTTAATCAATCACCGATCGCTTGTCCATGCCGCACCGCACGTCTTCTGCCCTCTAGACGCGATCAGGAAACTAGGATTAAGCTTGCGCGCACTTCTCGCATCGCAAACGACGATTGGAGCAAAATTAAAATGACAATGGCCTCAAGTGAATTCGTGCTCTACAGCTATTTCCGCAGCTCCGCCTCCTACCGTGTGCGCATCGCATTGAATCTCAAAAGAATCTCGTATGAGTATCGTGCC
>SXRI01000361.1 GCA_005793615.1 Bdellovibrionales bacterium | reverse complement strand
GGAACAAACGAGCCAATAAGGAGAAGATCACCATCAACTGGACCTTCACCAAAAAGAAAGCGCGGAAAAAATTTAGATACCAACCGGCGAAGAAGTCTCGGTGAGACCGGCTAGAAATTTATCTGTCAAAGTACTAGAAGCTGGCCAGGTGCAGATTGGCGCGAGACAGAATGTGAGTCGTGCACAAGACAGCTTCATCGAGCGTTTTGAAGTTACCATTCAAGGCCTTGTGCATAAATGCGAAGCCAGCCGGATGCAGCTTGAAGGCATGCACAGATAAACAGATAAGAAGAACAGCCTAGCGGCGCTCAGATTCGCCTAAGGTTCACCTGAGACTACTCATTCCATTGAGCAGACTACTTAGGCATCTTCTCGCTCAGTTTTTGCTCGAGAAACTCAATAAGCATTTTGTTTGCCGTGACCAGGCCTTGGGTTGACACCACGTATTCGAGCTGTTGAGTCAAATAGACTTGATCGAGAAGGCTCAAGGTATTCGCAAATAGGGCCGGGTGTTTTTCGATCGGGAGCTCATGGAGCCAGCGCTCGCCGAGATAGGCTCGAATTTGATTGAAGCGATTGTAATTGAAATCACTCGGCGTATAAGCAGCCCATCGCGGGTCGTTATGTGAGAGGGTGAAGTCGCGCCAGCTAAGATCGTTAGGTTGGTCCTTGAACGAAACCGCTATTCGTTTTTCCAGTTCGGGATCCAAAGCGGCAAGATTCTTTATCTCAGTCATCATTTCCGAAATGGCCTTAGGATTTCGCGTCGCGATTACCGCCATGAGATCGCAAAGTAGGTCGGCATAGGGAGTGTGCGCCATGGCCAGCACCGCGTTTGAATAGTCCATTGAGCTCTTACTAGCCTTAATGTGATCGATCAGGCGCTTTTCCGATGACGGCGCTTCTCCCGGAATGTGAAAGTTGGCGGCGACGATCAGGTGGGTGATCTCGTGCGCGATCACTGCTTCGAAAGCAGCCGGCGAGAGGTCAAGTGCCAGCTTTGTGAGAATGATCGTGTCCTTTTCGATGTCGGTAACAGCGCCCTCATAAAAATCAGTTTTCTGGGCTTTTCGGAAGGCAATTTTTGCCGGTTGCCGGAGTTCACCAGCGAGAGTAGTGACATTTGCCAAAGTTTTTAGAATGATCGCTTGCCGATCCGCGGGCAGCGCTGAATCCATGTCTATTGACGGCGTCGCGAACACCATGAACGGTGTGAATAACAAACTCAGAAGTGACGAACGTATAAAAGCAGTAGTTAGCGCCATGGTTACAGTCCTCTTGGAGTCAGCAAATACATTTTCATTTGCATTTTGCATTCCCTATGCCAGGCACAGGGGTATTTTGGCGGGATCTCAGAGTTGCCGACTGTCTAAGGAAATGCGAGAAGGTGTAAAAAAGGGAAAGCCTTTCATGCCTCGCCGCTTCTTACGCCTTTGGAATTTTGCAGACGAGAGCTCTTTAATTTAGCATCATCGGGAGTCTAGATGTTTGGAAATGGGCGAGAAGGGCAGCGTGGAATGAAGCAGCAAATACGGCGGGTTTTGTTTTGGGTAGTGGTTGCAGTGGCAGGGGTGTTGGTATTTGATTTCTCGGCGAGTCGGGTGCTGGCTGCGAGCGACCCCAAAATGCGAAAATTTGTTGACGAGCTTTTGGCCAAGATGACTTTAGAAGAGAAGGTCGGTCAGCTGGTTCAATATTCAGCCGATATGTCTGTGACCGGTGCTACCGTGAAAGAAGACTATAAGGAAGAGATCAAGCGTGGCCGCGTGGGTTCGATTTTCAATGCCTACACGCCCAAGTTTACGAGAGAACTGCAGCAGTTAGCTATCGAAAATAGCCGCTTGAAAATACCGCTCATCTTTGCCTTTGACGTTATTCATGGTCATCGAACAGCATTTCCGATTCCACTCGGAGAGAGCGCGAGCTGGGATTTGAAATTGATGGAGGAAACCGCGCGTACGGCAGCTCGTGAAGCGGCGGCTGACGGGATTCATTGGACGTTCGCACCCATGGTCGATATTGCGCGAGACCCAAGGTGGGGACGCGTAATGGAAGGGGCTGGCGAAGACCCTTGGCTCGGAGCGAAGATCGCGACAGCGCGCGTGCACGGCTTTCAAGGTGATGACCTGGCCAGCACCGAGTCAGTACTGGCATGTGCAAAGCACTTTGCGGCCTACGGAGCCGCCCAGGGTGGACGCGACTATAATACGGCGGATATGAGTGAGCGAGAGCTGCGTGAGACTTACCTTCCGCCGTTCCAAGCGGCGATTGATGCTGGGGTGCGAACACTGATGCCGTCTTTCAATGAGATCTCTGGGGCTCCTAGTACCGCGAGTGAATGGCTGCTTGGCGACCTTCTTCGTAAACAATGGAAATTTGATGGGGTGGTGGTTACCGATTATACGGCGATCAATGAATTGATCCCTCACGGTGTTGCTGTCGATGAACGACAAGCGGGAATGTTGGCTTTTCGCGCCAGTGTTGACATGGATATGCAAGGTGGTGTGTTTGCGCGCCATTTGGGTGATCTGGTTAAGAAGGGTGAAGTTGGCCGCGCGGCTCTCGATCGTGCGGTTCGACGTGTGATCGAGGCTAAGTATGTGCGTGGCTTGTTCGCCGATCCCTATCGGTTCAGCAATGAGGATCGTGCGCAGCGCGAACATCTCAAGCCCGCCAATCGAGCCTTGGCGCGTGAAGTGGCAAGGCAATCGATCGTATTGTTGAAAAACGATGGCCAAAAAAATGACCAGAAAGATGGCAGGCAGACGCTGCCGCTCAAACGCCAAGGTACGATTGCTCTCGTGGGACCGTTTGGCGAAGATCGAGCTAATCTAAATGGCGGCTGGGCCGGGGCCAGTGAGCCGAAAAATTCGGTGACTCTTCTTGAGGGGCTCAAGGCCGCAGTCGGCGATAAGGCCAAGATTTTGTCAGTAAAAGGCGCTAACTTTATCGAAGATCCGAAACTTCTCAGATTTCTGAACAATCATACGGGTCCTAGTGATGTTTTGAAGGTTGATCAACGTTCTTCCGAAGAGATGATTAAGGAAGCTTTGAGTGTGGTCGCAAAAGCTGACGTAGTCGTGGTGGCTCTCGGAGAAACAATCGGGATGAGTGGCGAGGGAGCGTCACGTACCGAGATTCGTTTGCCTGAGCCACAGCGTGCTCTATTGCGGGCGCTTCGTGGAAGCGGTAAACCTTTGGTTCTCGTGTTGTTCAATGGTCGACCGTTAGTGCTCGAGGAAGAAACACAAATCGCTACCGCCGTACTTGAGGCTTGGTACTTGGGAACCGAAAGTGGCAATGCTATTGCCGATATTCTGTTCGGAGACTTCAATCCTTCTGGAAAACTGACGATCAGTTTTCCGCGTAGTGAGGGCCAGATTCCGATTTATTACGCGCAGAAGAGTACAGGCCGTCCT
>SXRI01000360.1 GCA_005793615.1 Bdellovibrionales bacterium | reverse complement strand
GGTACACGCGGTTATTTTGAAAAACTAAAAAACACTGGTTCCGGTATTAGTACCTCACCACGAACTCTCGGCGCCACCGAACTCTCGGTGTCACCGATTGGTTTCGGCGGGTACCGCATTAACGAATTCGATCCTGACCATCGCGATGCCCTCCGCAACGCCCTTCTTGGCGGCTGCAATCTGATCGACACGAGCAGCAATTACGGTGATGGCTCGTCCGAACGCCTCGTGGGACAGGTTCTCAATGAACTCTTTGATCAAGGTAAACTCAAGCGCGAAGAGATCGTGCTGGTCACCAAAGGCGGCTACGTTCAGGGCGAAAACCTCAAGCAAGCGCGAGCCCGCAAAGAGGGAAGCGATGCGTTTCCGGAGATGGTCGAATTTCAAGATGATTGTTGGCACAATATTTCGCCTCACTTTCTGGAAAATCAAATCACGAATTCACTTGAACGCTTGAAAGTGAACCAGATCGACGTCTTCTTACTTCATAACCCCGAGTATTTTCTCAAAGCGAACGGCACAAGGGAAGTTTACTACCAACGTATCGAAAAGGCCTTCCAGCATCTCGAAAGCGAATGCCAAAAAGGCCGCATCAAATTCTACGGCATATCATCCAACACCCTGCCTGAAGACGAAGCCAGATCCGATTACACTAGCCTTTCACGCATTCTCGATATCGCTACTTCGGTAGCGGAGTCTCATCACTTCGCGGTTGTACAATTCCCGTTTAATCTTTTCGAACCGGGTGCGGCGCTACTCAAGAACAACGACAAGCGCACTGTCTTCGAGCTCGCCGCGCATGCGGGGCTGGGAGTGTTGGTCAATCGTCCTTTCAATTCTTTCGCGCGTGGCCGCATGACCAGATTGACGTCGTTCACGCCCCATGATTCGGTCGAAGTAAAGGGCGGACTCCATGTCACTCTCGGTCGCGCCATCGAGCTTGAGAAACAATCTCCCGGGTTTCCGAAGTCACCCCAATGGCTGCAGTGGGCCCATTTGTTGCGCGAGCGCCTCGGCGATCTCGACGATTTGCTTGCGTGGCGCGACGCCCTTTATCAACAAATTCTTCCGTCCATCCGCCAATCTCTGAGCCGCCTCACTCCTGAACGTCAACAGTGGGCAACCGATTACCAAACGGCGATGAGTGAACTTCTGAAGATGATCACCTGGGACTTAGAAAACCTGGCCGTTCAAAGGTCATTGATGCTTGAAGAACAAGTCGATCAAGCGGCTCCTGAACTCAAGAACTCTCCAACGTTGTCGCAGAAAATGCTTCGTCTCTACACGAGCTTTCCGCAAATCAGCGCCATCTTAGTCGGCATGCGCACCCCCAAGTATGTCGAAGACTCGCTCGCCTTTACTGGTGAACCGCTCACCGCGAAGCGAGCGACCGAAGCCCTCGGCAAGTTTCAACGCCATCGGAATTGACAGCCTCATGCGCACGATGGCTGCCGCGTCGGCCCTCCACGACTCACGCAATCCCCAGCGACACGGACTCACTGGATGTAAGCTCGGCTTGGTTCCCTGATCCAGTTAACTTGGCCCTCAAGCGCAAAACCCAGCTGATGAACGAGATCGTGATGGAACGAACATAAAGTGACGAAGTTCGCCGGTTCATTGCTGCCTCCGCGACTTACTGGGATAACGTGATGTGCGTGAAGCCAGCGATCATTGGTACAGCGATGGCCCGCAACATCCACGAATGTGCACCGGGCCTGGTCACGTGCATTTACGATGTGCCGGACTCTGGCTGTGACGGGCGTTCGCCCTTTGTTTTCTTTAGGCCGTGCTTCAGTTTCTGTGCAAACAGAGATCTCTGCCGAGATTTCGTCCGTACTTCTGCCCATCAATTTCTCCTCCCGCTGGCGCGCCCGCTCAGCCTTGCGCACTGGCTCATGGCGATTCAGGAATTCTTCGAGGACGAGTTTAAGAGCTTCATCAAGTTTCACACCGCGCATCTTTTTACTCGCCATCACGGTTTGCGCTTTTTTCAGAAGCTCCAATACTTCGACTGAAACCTTCAGGTTCTCGTGCCTCTCACCTCTGCGATTAGTGAGACGCGCGACTTCCTGATCGGTTTCGCGTTGGGTATGAGAGGCGGCGAACTCAATGAGTTCGTTTGCATTCTCTCCCGTCAATGCAGCAGCGATTCTGCTGGCTCGGCTGACGCTGATCTTTTGCGAACAAATTGCGTCGTTGAGGGCTCCGATCTCTTTGACCTTTCGTGCCACGGTGATCAGCGCGTAAGCCACTGGCTCACTTAAGCCAAGCGCCGAAACCGTGTACGTAAATAAACTAGAAAAGCCCAAAGTTCGATGGAGCTTCAGACTCTCAATCTCAGTTAACACCGCAACCAACTCCGATTCCAATCGCCGGTGCTGACGACTAAGCCTAAGAGCACGCTCATGAAGGGACTTCATCTTGCTCGACCTCCTTTAATGGAGGTTTTTATACCAGGAACTTTTGTGGGAGCCTCATGAGAGTGTCGTAAACAGCCTTTCAATACGCCGCCAAACGAGCGAGGATCGCGCCCCGAAAACGCAATCTGATCTATGGCGTCGGCGAAAAGAAAGCACGTGCGCCAGCGCCTCACAAGGCCGTTTGGAGCAGTGAAACTTGAGTCAACTACTTTTATGGATATTTGAAAACGCCTCTTCTCAGCCTATCGTTCTCCCGGCCCAACCGGAGCGAGTCTGAACGGTGGAAACCATGCCGGCACTCTATTCCCTCAGCAGGGATTCAGGCGGCCACCTTTAAAACGGTGTGATTCATTTCTTGCAAGACTCTTTCTTCCTCGGCGCCCCACGAGGGTTTGGCCTCGATGTAGATTTTCACTAGGAACGGATCGAACTGCGTACCCGCCCAGTCCTTAAGCTCTTTATAAGCAACGTCGGCTGAACGGCCCTTGCGATACACGCGGTCCATAGTGATTGCGTCAAAGGTGTCGGCAATCAACACCACGCGCGCCGAGACCGGAATACGATCACCTTTTATCTCGTGCGGATAGCCGCGTCCATCGTACCACTCATGATGATGCAAAACGCCCGGCATCAGGCGATAGAAAAAGTCGAGATGCGAAAGCGGCTCAAGAATCTTGATACTGAGCTCTGGATGAGTCTTCATTAGATTCATCTCATGATCATCGAGTTTGGCAGGTTTATTGAGAATCTCGTCGGGGATCCCGATTTTACCAATATCGTGAAAGAGTCCGGCGAACTCCGCCAGCTTCTGGTCGAGTTCATTTAAACCGGCCGACTGTGCAAGTAAGCGCGAGCCGCGGCTCACGCGGACGCAGTGTGAATAGGTTTCGGCATCCCGAATGCGCACGGCCTCCATGATTGAGCGCGCGATGTCTAGCGACCAGTTTGGAATATCCGTCCAGCTCACGTTCCATTTCTCCTTACATGCTTACAGTTCTTATCGGAGGGCGTCACGAGCTTCTCGACCCTCACCCCGACGCCTCTCCAGGAGAAAATGCCTCAAGCAGAGGCAAGAAGAGCATCAGATTGAAACGGCGTTCTGCCTGTTCTAATGTAGCGAGAACGACATCTCAAAGCTAAACGCCAGTGCCTCATCCGCACACCTGATCTTCATCAAACTTTCATGTAACGATTTCGAGAAACGATCACTTAGCGATGTAAACAGGGTTTATTCGCCTAGATTTCAGCGCGTTTTTCAGCGCATTTTTCAGCGCGTTTTCTTAGCGGCCTTCTGCGAAGCATTCAGCCAGAAGTTGCGGTCATAAAGACTGACTGCCTCTTTCCATTCCCGGTCCGTAATGGTTTGAGACAATCTTCGTAATTTAGCCTCCGGCGGAATGCCGGGATCAAGAAGTACCGCGCGAAAGCTCGGATGTTCATCAAAATTCGGCGCCAACTCAAACATCAACGCCGTGAAACCAGCAAGGTCCGAGACTGTTCCGAATGCATAGCGCCTCGCCTTGGCGACCGCCAATTGAATACGCTTTTCAAGAATTCTCCGATCGATAAACTGAACCGGCCTCGCATGATGATTACGCAAATGCCAATAAATGACCTTCACCAGATCACGGTCAATCGCTTCGCCGCAAAGACGGAGCTGCGGATCACGCAGTTGCAACAAACAATCCTCTGGATTAGGTAAATGTGCACGCTTGGTTTTTTGTCGAGAGGGGTTGCCGCGAATACGCACATCCATGGTATCAAGATCGGGAAGTCCAAAGG
>SXRI01000359.1 GCA_005793615.1 Bdellovibrionales bacterium | reverse complement strand
CTATGCCGATGGCAATCTCTGGGTCTGTCCAGAGTGTGCTCACGAGTGGAGCCAGTTCATGGTCGCCGAGTCATCTACCGAGCCGGCAACGCAGGATAATTTGATTCGCGATGCCCATGGTAACGTCCTTCAAGACGGAGACACCGTCACGGTTATCAAAGACCTTAAGATCAAAGGTTCGTCTTCTGCCGTGAAGGTGGGAACCAAAGTGAAAAACATCCGTCTCACCGATGGCGAAGATGGCCACAATATTTCGTGCAAGATCGATGGCTTTGGCGCCATGAATCTTAAATCCGAATTTGTAAAAAAGGTTTAGGGGCCCCACCCTTCCGGCGCGATTGCTGCGCTGTGTACTGAAAAATGCTTCTGACCCCTTATTTGCCTTCTTTGACATCAACCAGCATGCAGACTAGATTGCGCCGACTGAAACGACCAGGAGGAGATTCCCCTATGGCAATCCATGAGCTGAACAATGAGCAGATTCACACCATGACCCTCGAAGAGAAGGACGATTGGTGGTTAAAGAAAGTCTATCGCGGCGACATGCCCCAGCTCAACATTCGTTCGGCTTTAACGGGTATGATTCTTGGTGGCGTTTTGAGCCTCACGAATCTCTACGTCGGTATCAAAACCGGCTGGACCCTCGGCGTCGGCATCACCTCGGTGATTTTGTCGTTCGCGCTGTTTAAGTTTCTCTCGCGCATGAAAATCGGCAAAGAGATGACCATTCTCGAAAACAATGCCATGCAATCGATCGCCACCAGTGCCGGCTACATGACGGCCCCGCTGATTTCCTCGATGCCGGCCTATATGATGGTCACGGGTCAGGTCGTACCGATGTGGCAGACCTTCTGGTGGATCGTGGTTCTGTCTTTACTTGGAGTGTTGTTCGCGTTTCCACTCAAGAAGCGTTTCATTAACGAAGAACAGTTGCCGTTTCCGGAAGGCCGCGCTGCCGGCATCGTACTAGACAACTTGCACACCGACGCCGGTGGTAACGATGGCATGTTCAAAGCCAAGCTTCTCATGGTGGGTGCGGGGCTTTCGGCCTTGATTGAAACCATGCGCAGTGAAACCGTGATGAAAGCGATAAGAGCGCCGTTCCTGCAACTCCCTGAATACTGGGATAGTATCGTTTACAAGTTCTTCACGCCATCGATTCTCGGAACACCGTTAAAGGACCTTACCGTTCAGGTCGACTCATCGATCGTCATGGTCGGCACTGGCGGTCTGATGAATATGAAAACGGCGATGTCGCTTCTCATCGGTGCGTTCATCAACTACTTTCTCCTTGCGCCTTTTATGATTCAGAACGGCATCATCACCGGGACAGGTTTTAAGAATATCGCCATGTGGTCGTTGTGGACGGGCGCCTCGATGATGGCCGCAGCTTCGCTGTTCTCGTTCTTTGCTAAACCGAAATTGATTCTCGAGTCATTTACGCGGTTATTTCACAAAGTTTCCGGTAGCAATAAGCAGAAGAAGGATCCCCTTGAGCATATCGAGTTACCAATGTGGATTTTCGCCGTCGGCATTCCGGTGGTTGGCGCGCTGACGGTTTATCTTGGTCACGCGTGGTTTGATTTACACTGGGTTCTTGGACTGATCGCTATTCCGCTGGTGTTTGTGTTCACACTCATCGACGTAACATCAACTGGCCTCACCGCGATCACTCCCGGTGGTGCGCTGTCGAAACTCACGCAAATCACTTATTCGGTCTTGGCTCCGGGAAATATCTCTACCAACCTGATGACCGCCGGTATCACCACCGAAGTTTCGCTTAATGCCAGTAACCTCTTAATGGATATCAAGCCAGGTTACATGCTCGGTGGTAAACCTCGCCATCAAGCAATCGGTCACGTACTTGGTATTTTCGCCGGCGCACTCGTCGCTGTGCCGGTTTATTATCAGATCTTTCATGGTGATATTTCGTTGTTCACCTCGGACAAACTGCCGATGCCTGGTGCAGCGGTATGGAAAGCGGTGGCCGAAGTTCTAACTAAAGGCCTGAGTGCTCTTCATCCGACGGCTGTCATCGGTGTGGTCTTAGGTGCCGTCATCGGCATCTTGTGCGAGATCTTCAATATACGCTCGAAAGGCCGCTTCCCGATTTCGGGCGTCGGGCTGGGCTTGGCATTTGTCTTGAAGTTCACCGACTCGCTGTCAATGGCGATGGGTGCATTGTTCTTCTTTGTCATGGGCAAGATCTACAAAGACAATAAGGAATCATTTGGCTATCGCTCATTCGTCGACAATCAAGAGACTCTTTGCGCCGGCGTGATCGCGGGTGGATCGATTATCGGTATTATTCTGATCATTCTCGAAAATGTGGTTTTGGCACCCTGATCGCCTAACTCGTTATCTGGCTCGTGATCACAAAGCAAAGGGCCCTTAGCATGAGATTTATCGCTAGATAAATCCATGCTAAGGGCCCTTTTTCTAACCACGCTCACTTACAGGCGACTGGCTAGCAACAAGCCCTTACAGGCACTTGCTGGTCTTAGTGTCGCATTTACCGCTAGCGCAAACCTTGTCACGCTTACAAGCCGCATCTTTCGCACCAGGCGCGCCGCAAGACGGAGGAGTGTTAGCCAAAATGCAAACATCACCTTTTTTCGCTTTGTCACAAGCAGTGTCAGCCGCTGCGACGTTATCTTTGGTTGTGGTCTTATCGCAAACTGCAAACGCGTTGCTAGCGGTGAACGATGCGGCCAAGAGAGCTGCCATGAATAATGCTTTCATGATGAATACCATTTCTAAGTTGTTGATCTGTTAAGTATCTCTAATGTCGCTAAGGATGACTTTGGAGACCCTTGCGGTCAACAATTAGAATGACTTGGATACTGAGTGAGCCCACCTATAGCGACGCGCCGTTTACAGAGAAATGCGCAAGGGACTTCACAAACTTCTGAACCAGTTCGAGTTCAAGCAGAGTTTTTCGGGTCACGAACTGAACATGGCGATAGATTTTAGGCGACAACGAGGTGATCTCTGACGCCTTGAAACCAAGCGAGTTCGCAACCCCCTTAGGGACCAAAGCCTGTCCGAATCCCTCACGCGCCATTTGCGCCGCTGCGGTAAACGACTCAACAAACTCAAATTTCCGACCTTGAAAACGTGGATGTTTAATGGCGACAGGGCCGACTTCTCGCCATGTGGCTGACGCCGTTTCTATTGTTAGTATCGGAGTCGGAGAGGGTACTGAGGCGATAGCAGGTTCGCGCGCACGAGTCTTTTGGCGACGTACACCGATCAACACCATCTCTTCGCTCGTCAATGGTACCGAAACCAGTCCGCCTTCAGTTTCTTTACAAGTGAGAAGCCCAAGATCATAGCGGCCGAGCTTGATGTTTTCGATAATCAAGGTGCTACGATGAACATGCACCCGCACTTTGAGCTCAGGCACCGCGGCCAACGTCTGCCGCAAAACTGCTGGTCCCCAAGACGCCGCAATGGAATCGGATACGCCGATTGAGAACTCACGCTCTTCAGGTGCACCACTAATGACTTTGAGATTCTCGATTTCAGCGAGCAGCGGCCTGGCCTTGGCGAGCAGGTCAAAACCGGATCGAGTCAAGCGTAAGCGTCGACCGTCTCTTTCCACAAGGCGCTGACCTATTTCACGCTCAAGAGCCTGTAACCTTTTGCTCACTGCCGATTGAGTGAGTCTCAGCTGAACAGCAGCCTCGCTCACGGTTCCCAGTTTCTCCACGGCGATCAAAGATCTCAAGCCTTCTAACATATTCCTAATACTACACGATTATATTCTACTTATTCAATTTTTTCTTACGTTCTGACGGGCGAGAATGAAAGCCAAGGAGGACGATATGAATAATCAAACCATCGTCAGTCAGACCTACTCTAAAGTCGCCGCCAACCTAAAAACCGTTCGCAGGCGCCTTTCTCGCTCCTTAACTTTGAGCGAAAAACTTCTCTTCGGGCATCTCCACGACCATGACGCCCAAGCTCTTGCGCGCGGACAGTCTTACCTTCTGCTCAAGCCTGATCGTGTGGCGATGCAAGATGTCAGTGCACAGATGGCACTTCTTCAGTTCATGCTCGCCGAAAGAACGGCCGCGGAAGTGCCAACAACCATTCATTGCGACCACCTCATTCAAGCCCACCAGGGCGCTGAAGTAGACCTACCGGCCGCCAAAACCGCCAACGAAGAGATCTATGAATTTTTGCAATCAGCATCCGACCACTACGGACTGGAGTTCTGGAAACCGGGTTCGGGAATCATTCATCAAGTGATTCTCGAAAACTACGCCTTCCCAGGCGGACTCCTCATCGGCACTGATTCACACACGGCCAATGCCGGCGGACTCGGTATGCTCGCCTCAGGCGTGGGCGGATCTGAAGCCGCCGAAGTGATGGCCGGAATGCCTTGGGAGGTAAAACAGCCTAAGGTCATCGGCGTGCATCTCACAGGAAAACTCGGCGCTTGGACTTCAGCGAAAGACGTGATTCTCAAACTCTGCGGCATGCTGACGACCAAAGGCGGAACAGATGCCATCATCGAGTATTTCGGAGACGGAGCCGCGTCACTCAGTTGTACCGGCAAAGCAACAATCGCCAATATGGGAGCCGAGGTTGGTGCCACCGGTTCCATCTTTCCGTTTGACGAGAAAATGGCCAACTACTTGATCACTACTGAACGCGCAAATCTTGCGACTTTGGCGTTTGAAAATATAGAGCTGCTCACGGCTGATAGCGAGGTCCTGGCCAGTCCGAGTGCCTACTTCGATGAAGTCTATGAAATCAATCTCACCACTCTTGAACCCCACATTGTCGGTCCTCACTCCCCTGATCGCGCACGGCCTCTTTCACAGTTGGCGAAAGAGGCACACGAAAACGGTTGGCCTCTCAAGCTCTCCGCGGCCCTGATCGGCAGCTGCACTAACTCCTCATATGAAGACATAGGCCGAGCTGCCTCGATCGCAAGACAAGCGAGCACTGCTGGTATTTCAACAAAAAATCCACTGTTACTGTCTCCAGGTTCAACACTTATTCGCGACACGATTGAACGCGATGGTTTTATGAAAGATCTCGCTAACGTCGGCGCCACTGTTCTGGCGAACGCCTGCGGCCCGTGCATCGGTCAATGGAAACGAGATGGTACATCTTTAGATAAACCCAACGTCATACTTACCACTTTCAACCGTAACTTCCGCGGTCGTAACGATGGCAATCGAAGTACTCTATCGTTTATCGCGTCACCTGAAATAGTCATGGCTTTGACTCTCGCCGGGCGTCTCGATTTCAATCCGATGAGCGACACGATTGCAACTCCTCAAGGTGAACTGAGACTCGAACCGCCAGCGAGCGATGAACTACCTAAGAATGGTTTTTTTAAACGTTCGGCCGGTGTTATTGTACGTGCCAACTCTCAACGACTCGAGCGTCTCGAGCCCTTTGCGCCATGGCAGGGCGCCGATTTCATCGATCAGCTGATTCTTGCTAAGATCCATGGTCAATGCACGACCGACCACATCAGTCCCGCTGGCCCGTGGTTACGCTTTCGCGGCCATCTTTCCAACATCTCGAAGAACCTTCTCGGTGGAGCGACTAACGCTTTCACCAGCGAAATCGGGGAGGGTAAGAATCTACTTAACGGGAAAGACGGTTTCGCGTTCGCCGATGTGGCTCGCGCCTATCAGGCTGCCGGCCAGGGCTGGGTGATCATCGGCGATGAAAACTACGGCGAAGGGTCCTCTCGAGAACATGCGGCGATGTCGGCGCGACATCTTGGTTGCACCGCCGTGATCGCGAAGTCCTTTGCGCGTATTCATGAGTCGAACCTCAAAAAGCAAGGACTGCTCGCGCTCACCTTTTCAAAGGCGAGCGATTATGAACTCCTACAAGAAACTGACCGCGTGACGGTGCTCGGTCTAAAAGATCTAGCTCCGGGACGCCCGGTGATCATGAGAGTGACTCACATTAATGGAGAGAGCAAAGAGATCGCTCTACTCCACTCCTACAATCGTGAGCAGCTCGCATGGTTTCAGGCCGGTTCAGCATTGAGTTCGGTGCGACGTTAACCTCAGAACCTGAAATGAGCCAATATGAAGAGCTCCGCGAGATCTACTTCAGTTGGCTCATCACGGCCTTGTCAAATAACCGATCACCGAACCAGCGGCGCGCGAAAACCAACGGTTTTGCCAGTTTTCCCACAAGGTAACGCGTCTTCGGGCTAGGCGAGCTGATTGCGATTGAAATGGTGTTGGCAATGAGCTCGGGTGGCGAGGCCGCCCCGTCGGCATAGGATGCTTCGGTTGCCTTTGCAAACTTTCGCGCCAGTGTCTGATAGGCTCCGCCTTCGGAGCGTTTCAAAAGTGGTCCGGATAAAACATCACCAAATTCAGTCTGGATGATTCCCGGCTCAACTATGATCACGTTGATTCCGAATTGTTTGAGTTCAAGGCGTAGACAATCCGAGAATCCCTCGAGAGCATGTTTG
>SXRI01000358.1 GCA_005793615.1 Bdellovibrionales bacterium | reverse complement strand
TCAGTGGCTTTGCCGGGCGAGGTGCTGAAAACGGTGACTTCGGCGCCCATAGCCTTGGCGATTTTCACTGCCATGTGACCTAGTCCTCCCAAGCCAACCACACCGACACGTTTTCCTTTTTTTGTGCCAAAGCGTTTAAGAGGTGAATAGGTCGTGATCCCCGCGCAGAGAAGTGGGGCGATGCGCTCAAGGGGCTGGCCTTTTTTTATTTTAAGGGCGTACTTGGCCTTGACCGTGATGTGACGTGCGTAGCCGCCGAAGGTTGGAGTTTTGCCGTCTAACTCCGTGCTGTTGTAGGTGAACACTGTATGTCCATCGCAGAATTGTTCTTCATTTGCTTTGCAGCTCGAGCATTTTCCACAGGAATCAACAAAGCAGCCGACGCCAGCCTGATCGCCGACTTTAAAGGTTTTCACGCGTTTACCCACTTCGACGACTCGGCCCACGATCTCATGTCCAGGAACGCAAGGATAGCTGGTGGGCCCCCACTCGCCGCGCGCCGTATGAATGTCAGAGTGGCAAATACCGCAGTAGGCGATCTCAATCACGATGTCATCTGGGTTGGGTGACCGCCGTTTGATAGAAAGAGGTTCTAAGGGCGACTTAGCTGAAGCGGCAGCATAGGCCTTGGTCGTAATCATCGAATGCTCCATGGTTGAGATTGCAACGATAGAGTGCCGCTAAGGGAAAGTCACTCGACTTGCCAGTTTTGCGAACGACAATCTCGACCTTAATCCAGAGCTAACGCGAGCGAAGCGATTTAGTCCCACAGTAAAACTTCCGACAAGATAGCAAGATGAATTGGGCCTTCAGTACCCGTGTTCTATTTACAGCTTTGACCGGTACGATTCTCGCGAGTCTGCTGGCGGCGATTATTTATTTTCAAACATCGCGTATCGTACAAATGCAGTCGAGTCTCATTGAAGATCAGGAAATCGTTCGGCGTCTGCGCGTCATGCAGACCCAGGTTGCGGATCTTGAGAATGACCAGCGAGGGTACTTGATCAGTGGTGATGATGAGGCGTTGAAGGCGTTTGAGGCCACGATCCTGATGTTCGATGCTTCACTCGACGAAACCGAGTTATTACTGGGACGTCAGGGACGTCCAGTGGATGGCATTAAGGTGATTCGCGAACTCAAGCGTCGTTGGGTTGAAAGCGGCAAGAATACTGAGATTTTGGCGCGGCAAAAGTTGAAGGAGAATACGATTTCAGCAGACGCCTTTTTGCAGAGTTTTGCATCTCGCCCGGGAAAGAAATTGAGTCTTGAGCTACGAGCGCAAATTAATGAAATGGCAGATCAGGCGGTTGCGAGACTAAATTCAATGTATGGTCAGGTTTTTAGGCAATCGGGTTCGAGTAAGCTTCTTTTGGGTATCGGAATGCCGATTTGTATCTTGATTAGTTTCATTGTTTTAGTGGTTACTATTCGACGCCCTTTAGCGACACTTGCAGAAACAGTAGAAGGTTTGTCGGAAACATCCCTCGGACTCGAGGCGGCCGGCGATACTTTGTCGCGTGGTTCAAATCGCTATCGTCAGGCCGCTCTGGATTTGACGAACTCGGCTGAGTCTACGCGAGCGGCTATGCGGACGATTGATGAGCTGACGACCGAGAGTGCGCAGCGTGCTCTGAGCTGTGGAGCCGCGATCAACATTGTACAGCGGACGACTCAAGACGGATCCAATCTGATGAGCAGTCTTTCGAGCTCTATTGATTCGATGCAATCCATGCATGATCGAATCAAGGAGTTTAACCATATTTTCGAGAGCATCGATCGAAAAGCCGCGTCCATCAATGACATTGCTTTTCAAAGCAAGGTCTTGTCCTTCAACGCCTCGATCGAGGCTTCGAGTGCCGGTAAATATGGCGCCTCTTTCGGTATCATAGCGCAAGAGATTGCTAAGCTTAGTGAAACCAGTGCGACATTGGCCACCGACGTACAGGGCCTCATGGAGCTCAATCGTAAACGTGCCAACGAGATAGTCGAAGAGTTACAGGCATCAGTCACGAGCACGGCGTTTGTCGGTGAACAGGCAGTGGTGAGTTTTGATGCGATTTCCGAGGAGATTCAGGGTATTCAAGAGCGCATTAGAGGTATCATCACCTTGACCCAAGAACAGAAGCGGTCAGTTGAACTCCTCGCGCCAGCGGTGGAGAGTCAACACGCGGCCACGAATATTGCTGACTCGCTTACGGACGAGATCATTCAATCGGCGCATGAGCTACGGGAACAGAGTCTTCAGCTTAACGGTATTCTGGGCGAGGTTCACCGCCTGGTGCTGTAGAACGTTTTTCGGCCCTGGTGTCAAATTCTTTGACAGGGGGGTGTAATTCAAATCATTGAAATTCAAAGTGAATTTGCTGGCTTTAGGCTTGCTTTCTCGAAGGTGTGTATACCAATCAGGGAGCAGACGAATGAAACGGCCTTCGATGAAAGTGCGCGGCACCATACCAAAATCCTTTGCCTGGTCGATCCGGTTATTGCCTATAGCGGTCGGTGGTTTGGCCATGCTTGGCCTTGTGGTGGCCTGTGGAAAACAGGGTGGCGGTAAGGAGCTGATCTCACGAGGTCATACTCCACCCGTACTCGGAAAACTCTCTGCAAGAAAATATTTTTCACGAGCCGATGATGCTGAGCTTGCGGCTCGGTTGATGGGCGTATCTGCGACGGCAATTCCTGATGGCGTAGAAGGCAAGGAATTCGCGGTGACGGTTTCCTTCTTGGTCGGCGATCCCTCAAATGCTTCCTTGGCGCGCAAGGTGGTTGCGGAGGGAAGTGTATTGCCGGGTAAAGCGCAAGCTCCGGCACCGGCAGCACCTGGAGCTGCAGCAGCACCGATTCCGGCTGCGGCACCGGTAACAGCGCCAGCTCCGAGTCGCGCAAGTCGTTCGACGAAGGCGCAAGGTGGCGAACACAATCTCTCTGAAATAGAGACAGACCAAATGGTGGCCGATACGGCCGCCGCCGCAGCAGCCCCGAAATCCGAGGGTTTGCCAGGTCAGAGGCTCGATCTGAACCTACAAAAATCGAGTAAAGGTTTAACCAACGATCATTATGCGATCCAGGCTGTGTGTGACGATCCCAAGTGCAATAACCTCTATGTGCTTTTGGCAGAGGCCTCGCAGCAAAAGAAACTGACGATTCGCCTTGTCTTCAGTCGCACGACTCCCGAAGGTGTCTACCGTATCATCGCTTGCCCGGCTGATCCGGGTGATACAGTGCAGGCGACAGCTAACTTGACAGGTAACCAAAGGTTCGCTCTGCGGTCGCGCCGAAGTGCCGCGCTCAACAATCTCAATGGCAATTCTGCTAGTAATTCTGTTGGAAATTCTGCCGCCGGACCGGCAGGAGCGAAATGCCAGGAGATTTCGTCTTTTGAAGCTGCGCTAAAAGAAGCCGAGCAGAATCAAACTAAGACTGTCAACTCTGCTCTAGAGCCAGATAAGGCGCCCGCCAACCCTCTCGACACGGACGGTAAGGATCCCCAGGCCACGGAGATATCGACTGAAAATTCCACAGAAAAGATGTTGTCTGAGGATGAGGCGGCGAAACTTCAAACGACAAGTGATGGCGCCGGTCCAGTGACTGAGAATAAAAAGTAGTTTAGCTTGCGCGGCGCGAGCGACGTGCCGCAGGGTCTGTTTGAGCGGGCGACGCTTTAGCCTTTTTTTCAGAATTTCCCAAATGTGCTTTGCGAAACGCGGTGAGACTGTAGTGCCCGTAGGTCTTTTTTCTCAGCATATCGAGAACTTCATCACGTACGTCAAGCTCGATCCCGGCCACGTGCTCGAAAGGGATTGCTCCACGCAGCGATAGGCGTTGAAGGTAATCGCGGACCACGACAGATAGGAACTCATCGGTAGTTTCATTTTCAACCAGAGCGTTGAAGAGATAGTGTTCGAAAATGCTGTAGAGTAGATCTGTGTCCGAATTCATTTCATAGAGATATTCGGAATTTCGCTGAGGAAAATTGAGGTCTGGCGCAGAACTGTCTTTTCTTTCTCGTGCGCGGGGCATAGATTTATTTGGCAATGAACACCCAACCCAGATTCCAACCCCTATCTTCGGCGGAGATCGCGCTCATTGCGCAGGATCTTCAGGCTTTGGTCGGGGCCCAGCTTCAAGAATGCGTGCAGACGGCTTCTGAATCCGGTGCTGAAATAGGTCTGGGTTTTTATCACCACGGATCGGTTATATGGCTTTGGTTTGATCTGCGACCGAGTGCCTCCGTCGTGGTACGGCGCCAGGATAAACCACCGGGAAAGAAACTTCCACGACCTCTGACGTTGTTTTTGCGCTCGCGTTTCCTCGGTCGTCGCTTACTCAACGTCAGTTTGTTGGCGGAGCATGAGAGAATTCTGGTGTTTTCATTCCAGCGCGGAAAAGATGAACAAGAGGTTGGCGTCTGTGAGATTGAGGTGCGTCTCTTGCCACATGGGCAAAATCTGATCGCCCGCGATGGCGAACGCTCCGTCTGCGAGTTCAAGCCCAAGGAGCTGCCGCAGCCTTTCGCGGAAGCGGCGCCGGGAAGCGTACGTACCTGGGAGCAGATTGAAGAACAGTGGCGGGCCTTACATCAATCACCTTCTGCGCTCAGCAAGATGGCAGCGCAGTCAGTGCCGGTTGTCACCTCGAGGGAGCGTGATTGGCATAAGGCAATCGAGAAAAAGGAGAAAATTCTCCTGCGACTTGAGGAGGAAATCAAAGAGAAGTCGCGCTCTGACTTTTCTGAGCTTGGTGAGTGGCTTAAGGCGCATGCGACACTGGATGTACCCGAGGTATGGCGGGAGCTGTTTAATCCTAAGCAAACTCTTTCGTGGAATATTGAAGAGTGCTTTCGCAGAGCAAAAGACAATGCTCGCAAATTGAAAGGCACTCGCGCCCGTTTTGAGGAGGTTTCCAAAGAGCTTGAGCGCCTGAAACAAACGGGTCCAGTCTCAAGTAACAGAGGTGAAGGCTCCGGTGCTGCGGAAAAAAAACGAAGCGCGAGTCTTTTGGTCCGTAGTGAAGCTCGAGGGCGGCGCTTTCATGTGGCTGACGATCTCGAGGTGTATATCGGAAAATCCGCTGAAGATAATCTGCGCCTGCTCCGGAAGGCGCAGCCCTTTGACTATTGGATGCACCTACGCGAGCGACCGGGTTCACATGCGATTCTTCGGCGTACACGGGGACGCATTGTTACTGATGCTGAATTTCTTAAGGTGGGTGTGTGGGTCGCAGAACAATCACTCAAGAAACGCGCTAGCGAGCTTAAGGGCGAAAGGTATGATCTTTTGATTGTCGAATGCCGCTTCGTGCGCCCGATTAAGGGCGATAGTCTCGGGCGGGTTCACTACACCAACGATCGGGTATTGACGATTCGGTTTTGAATTTTACGCCGAGCAAATTGTTGCTCACTTGAGCTAAGATAGCGAATACAAAAAGAAAACGCATTGCGCTATAATCTGCGTCCTTGACAGACGTTTTACACGACATAGCATTCTATTACCAACCCGAATTGAATCTACTGTGGAGAGGCGTCTATGATTGAAGTGCGTGGGCTGACCAAGTCCTATGGGCCGCATAAGGCCGTCGATCATATTTCGTTTTCAGTCAGAAAAGGTGAAGTTGTTGGCTTTCTCGGGCCCAATGGCGCGGGTAAGACGACGACCATGCGAATTATCACTGGATTCATGCCGCCAACTTCGGGCACAGCCAGTGTTGCTGGATTTGACGTCTTTGAAAATCCCCTCGAGGTAAAAAGACGCATCGGTTATCTGCCGGAAACGCCGCCACTCTATGGTGAAATGACCGTAGAGGATTATTTGCGTTTTGTAGCTCGCCTCAAAAAGGTCGAGCGCTCACGAATCGCATCGCTTGTCGAGCGGGCCATCGAAAAAACTCAGCTCGGTGAAGTTCGAAAAAGGCTTATCCAGAACCTCTCCAAGGGCTATCGGCAAAGGGTCGGTATTTCACAAGCTCTCGTTTCTGATCCTGAAGTCTTGATCCTTGATGAACCGACTGTCGGTCTTGATCCGCGGCAGGTGGCGGAAGTTCGCACGCTGATTGCTGAACTAAAGGGACATCATACGATTATCTTATCGACGCATATTCTCCCGGAAGTTCAGGCAACGTGTGAACGGATCATCATCATCAATCGCGGCAAAATTGTCGCTGAGGATTCTCTTGAAAGTCTGGGGCGTCGGGTGTCACAGTCGCAGGCGGCAAGCCGAGTGTTTGTACGCGTTGGTCGCGCGAGCGACGATCTCAAAGCGCAGCTTCAAAAAATAGGCGGCGTGCGCGCTGTGCAGCTCAAAGACGCAGACCGCTATGAGATTGATACCGATGGCTCAAAGGAAGTGGCGCAGGCTGTGGCCGGCGTGGTCGTGACCTCCGGGGTTGGTTTACTTGAACTACGTGAAGAGGCGTTCAATCTCGAAGATGTATTCCTGAAACTGACGACGAGCGAGGAATCTCAGCTTAAAGAAGGAGCATTGACATGAATGGCGCGTTCATCATTGCGAGTAAGGATCTGCGCAATATTTTCGTGAGTCCGCTTTTTTACGTGGTTTCTGGCATCTGTTCGCTGATTTGGTTTTTGCTGTTTTCCAGTCGTTTGGCTGATTTTATCTTTCAGTCATCAATGCAAATGATGCAATCGCAGGGGCGCGAGAGCGGTGGCCTGCCGGTGCACTTTTATGTCATTTTCCCGCATCTATCGATGGTGAATCTGATTATGATCTTCGCGGTGTCGGCATTTACGATGCGACTTTTCACCGAGGAAAAACGAAATCGTACTTTCGATCTTCTGCTCACGGCCCCTGTGACCTCAACCGAAATCGTGATCGGAAAGCTGATCGCGGGTGTCGGTACGGCCTGGGCTTTGCTCGCCATCGGAGCTTTGTATCCCGTCAGTCTGGCGTTCTTTGGCGCCATGGATTGGGGTCCTTTTGCATCTAGTTTATTGGGACTTGCGCTTCTGAGTGCCGCCTATGTAGCGGTAGGAATTTTTGCTTCGAGTCTCACGCAAAGTGCTGTGGTGGCGGTTGTTTTGGCGTTGGTGTTTAATGTGATGCTTTGGTTTGTCGGCGTGCTTGCGGATCGCTCTTCGGACGCAACCGAGCGTACGATCATCGAGCATCTCAATGTTGGAGAACACCTGCAGAACTTTATGAAGGGTAATGTCAGTCTTTCTGGAGTCGTCTTTATGCTCAGTCTGGTGTTTTTGTTCACCTTCCTGACTCGCCAAGTGGTTGAGTCGGCGCGCTGGAGATAAGCGAATATGACAAAAGCAGGTAAAGTAATATTTCTTTTTTCGCTCTTAGCTTTCGTGATTTTGGGCGTGAGTCGCTTAGCGTACGGCGGTTGGCACTCGTCATTTTGGCTGCCGCTAGGAATGTTCTTGGCGTTTTTCACGTTCGGCGTATTCAAAGAATGGCGTGTGCTGAAAGAGATCGCCTTTATGCGCTCAACCAAGTACGGGATGAACACCGGGGCTCAGGTGCTGATCGCGGTTGTTGCGGTGACTTGTGTGAATATGCTCGCGAATCGTTACGAAAAGAAAATGGACTGGAGTCAGGAAAGCTACAATTCTCTTTCTGATCAGTCGCGCAAGGTAGCGCAGGCGGTGAAGGCCGAAACAGAACTGGTGTTGTTACTCGGTAAAGAAGCTCAGCAGGTTGAGAATTTACAGCGTTCAGTACGCGACCTCACGGACATGTACCGCAACGTCAATAGTAAGATCAAACTCGTGACCTATGATGTTTTGCAGCGCCCGGACGTCGCGCAGAAGTTTGACTTCAACCTTGGCCCCTATGCAGTCTATGTCACACAAGGTGAACGTCGACTGAAGGTCGATCCGCCGACGGAAGAAAGTATCACGCGTGCGCTGATGAAACTGGCGCGTGAAAAGAAAAAGAATATCTACTTCACGCGCGGCCATGGTGAATTGTTGCTTGAAGAAAAAGCAGCTCGCGGCCTTGCGACTCTGAGAGACAATCTGTCGGTTTCATATGAGGTCAAGAGTCTGGCGCTTTTTGAAACCAAGAATAAGGTTCCCGAGGATGCCGATGTTGTCGCCGTTGTCGGTCCGATGCAACAGTTTCTTGTAGATGAAATCCAGGCCCTGCGCGAATACGTGCGCGCCGGTGGACGGCTATTTCTGGCGCTCGATCCGGGAACTAAACAGAACCTTGCGCAACTGACCAAAACTTTTGGCGTCGAGTTCAACAATGACTACGTTCTCGACCTCCGCTCGCAGGCGATGAAAGGCGCGCCATCAATGGTGCTAGGTACGGAGTTTTCGACGGCAAGTGAGATCACGCGAGCATTTAAGTCAGCCGGAAACGAAATCGCGCTCTTTCAGCTTGCGTCGAGTTTGAAAAAGGCGCCCGAGGCGGCCGCTACGTTGAAAGTGGAGCCTTTGGTGCAAACGGATAACTCGACCGCCAACTTCGCGGAACTCAAAGAGAAGGTCGAGTTTCATCCCAATGGCCCCCATATTGTCGGTATGGAAGTTAAGGGAAAGGACTTAAGTGCCGGCGAGACCGCGAAAGAGTTTGC
>SXRI01000022.1 GCA_005793615.1 Bdellovibrionales bacterium | reverse complement strand
TTTCTTCCCCTCAACTACACGAAGAGCCATTTAAAATTCGTTTTCCAACCTGCGCCTCTGGCAAAATAAAGATGTGATTGATCTCAAAAGCCAACTCTCGGCAGCCGACAGTTTGATTCGAGCGGGAAACGCACAGAGCGCTGCGCGTCTACTCGCCCTGCTACGGCGTGAAGTCGCGCTCAAGCTCTGGACACGCGAGGAGCACCTGCTCTTTGCCGATCTCTGCCGACGTTGCAGTTTATTCAACTTAGGTCTGAGAGCGCTACTTCCCTACATGGGTCATGACCAACGCGAGATCCCAACACCTAAAGAAAGTGCCGCCTACGCTGGTATCTTGATCAAGATCGGCTCCGTCAGCGAAGCAGCCGAGCTTCTCGGGAAACTGCCCCGTTCGCTACCGGAGATCGATCTCTATTCGGCTTACGCCTGCATCAGCGAGTGGAACTATGCCGCTGCCGTCCCGCACTTGCGTCGCTACCTTGAATGGCCGCAACTTGCTCCTTACCAACGTTCCATCGGCGAAGTGAACCTCGCCGCTGCATGGGTTGCGCTTGGTGAGGCCAGCCAAGGGCAACCGCTTCTTCAAGCTCTCTTGAGCAAAGCCAAGCATTCCGACTGGAAATTGCTCCTTAAAAACAGCTTAGAGCTCTCGGCGCAGCTGGCAATCGAATCTGGCGACTACACGCTGGCTTCACAGTGCCTGGATAGAATTGAAATTTCTGAAGTTAAAGCCAAAGACGATCTGCTCGTTGCCAAACAACGTGCAGTTCTCGCACTCAAACTCGAGCATCGCAACGCGCGAAAATTAATCACCAGCGTTCGCGAACGTGCTACTTCGTTCGAACACTGGGAAACCGTGCGCGACTGTGATTACCAATTGGCGCTGGCGCAACACGATGAGAATCTTGTTTTGCAGGTTTATTTCGGAACACCCTACCCGTCTTATCGCCGCCGCCTCGCCGACAGCTGTCGAAGCTGGCTCGGTCCGCTTCCGCAATCATGGATTTTCGGCGGGCGTGAACGCGTCTTTGATATCCGCCAAGGAAAAGAACTGGGCGAAGCCCTCCGCTTAAAGCCGGGCCAAGCAGTTCATCGAATGTTCGCCGCCCTTAGCTCCGATTTATATCGCCCGATCAGCCAGGGAGCTCTCTTTGCACGTTTGTTCTCAAACCAGTACTACGATCCCGAAAGCGGCTTACAGCGGATCGCTAATGTGCTCCTGCGATGGCGCCGCTGGTGCGAGGAGACTCGGTTTCCATTTAGGGCGAGCGTTGAAAAAGGATCGTATCGCCTTGAGGTGCCAGCGACGTGCGGCCTGCGTCTATGGAATTCAACCGCGACCAGTGAACTCACTCCGGCGGTAGAATTGACGCTGGAACGTCTGTTGAACTTTGCGCCCAAGGAGTTCTCCTCGCGCGATGCCGCGAGTGTTTTACACTTGGGTTTACGCAGTACGATCGACATCTTGAACTGGGGAGTAAAAAATGGCTATTTGCTTCGCCTAGGTAAAGGCCCCGCTACAAAGTACATCTCAGGTCTACACACCAAGGCGGCGGCCGCATGAAAACGCAGCAATTAGTTTTTGTCGCGATTCTATTGATCGCCTATCAGAACTGCACGAATGTCAATTTCGATTGGCGTCAGGCAAACGGAGAACAAGCGCGAAACTCGAGTGGCGGTGGCGGCGACTCCTATGATGGCAAACCAACACCTGGCGATTATTACCGCGTGATTCCGAAATTCAAGTGCAACGGCGAGTTCGTAGCGCAAGCGACGATCAAGGTCACAGCTCAAGACGCTCTACTCCATACGATCAATGCCGATTGTTCTTCGACCGATCAAACAGTAGACTTTACGCAGATCGACTACAAATCGTTCAACACCCAGGCGCTCGGCTTCAAGGATGGAGTTTACACCAAACTCGAATCTCACCCAGCGACGGCAACACCGGCACAAGTGATCGAAGCTCTTTGCTCGACCGAATTAGAATCACCTTCATCGGGCGAGACCGTGGTGATTTTCAGCCCCTACGATGGATCGGCAAACACCATCGCCACTATTTTCAAACCGAACACGACGCCACTCACCGTCAACGTAAAACGCGCCATGGCCGTGGGAACGGCGGCCTATTTGGGCGAGGATCTCACACTCTCGATCAATGTGAACACAAAGACAGGCGATCAGTTCACGGGGCTCTTTGATCTCGCAGGTAAGACAGAGAATGTATTTTGCCGTCTTGCGGGTTCAGTTGATCCGCTCGCGCCCATCAACGCTCCGGCACTCGCCTTTTCTCTCAACGGTGTACGGGGTCGGAGCGATGTCGTCGCCGATGCCTACTTGACAGATGCGGGCGCGCCGCAAGTTGAAGTACAGAACGTACCTTCGGCCGCGCTTTATCGCGCTACGGTCAGTGATGCCAGCTCAGGCACGGTGGTTTGCGCTGAAGCGAGCGCCCATGTACCATTGGTGACGATGAGCTGTAGCCTTAGCGGCATTCATAACTACACGATTCGAGGTATGATCACCACTATCTATGGGCAAACATTCCCGGGCGGCAATAGTCCATTCGCATTTTACTCTCCCCAGGTCAGCACCACGGCGGTAGTCGTGGCGCCAGCGGCTCCACGGGCGGGCCAATCCGTGCAGTTCTCTGCCACCCTCACCTCGTCGCTAAATCTGAGTGGTGCACATGTTCACTTTCAGGTCTACGATGTGAACTGGCAGATCATTAACGAGCAATACACCAGTAACGAGAATTTTACCTCTGGGGCCGCAAGGACACTGACCTCGAACTATACTTTTCCGTCTATGCCTGGCGTCTATTGGCTTCAAGTAGGGATCTTTGACTCGTCATGGGCACAGAACCTCGGCGGCACCATGACCAACCTAATGATGATCGTGTCTCCCTAAAACCTCGGCTATCGATCTAAGCGGCTTTCACTCCGGAAACTCGGGCCGCAATCTTGTCGGCATTCAAAATGAGTAGGGTCTTATCTTGCTGCCCCCCGCTCACCTGAACGGCATCGGCAACATCTTCGATCAAGCCGTTCGAGTCGCCCTTATGCAGATGCTGGGGAAGATTGATACGATCAGATTCCGAAAACGACACAATGGCTTCGACGCAATCTACAACCAAACCAAAATGCGCGTTCTTTCGCTTAAACACGAGCACCTTTTTGTTAACGTCATCTGACGCATTTTTTGATGAATACATGGCACGTGCATCAACGATAGTGACCAATTCGCCTCGCAGATTCAACACACCATCAAAATGTCTGGCCAAACCCGGCGGCTGGAGCATCTTCTTGGGATACTCGATAATTTCCTTTACGTCCTCGATCGAGACCGCATAAGTCGTCTCCACGACAAATGTAATGAAGGTTCTGCGATGTCCGGATCGAGCTTTGAGGCTGCGATCCTTAGCCGCCACGTTATTATAGAGATTGCTATGCCCGTGAGTGATACTTATAATCTCTGTATCCGAAAACAACCTTCTGAAATTCAAAAGCAGAATATCTAGCTGGTCGGCCACATGAATACAGCCAACAAACATGTCTGCCCGCTCATGATTCAGAAGTGGAAATGGGATTAGATCATCAGGAAAGTAAGTGACAATACTCTCAATACAGTCAACCAACAGTCCCACGAGCCTGTTTTCAATCGCCACAACTATAATCCGGCGGTCACCCCTGGTGGCTTCATTACTCTTATCAAGCTCCCGATACCCAAGAAGGGCTACAAAATCGACGACTGGAACCGTAGCTCCTCGCAGGCTAATCACTCCAATGCTATAGTTGGTTGCCAACCCTTGCTCGGCAACTCTTTCCACGCTCAAAATCTCCTGGATCTCATCGATTCCCAAAGCACAGCGTGAGTCTCCGACACGAAAAGAAATACATTGCTTTCGGTGACCCAATTTCCGGCTTAGGCCTTCCTTTCTTCGCGACGCAATACCTTGCTGTTTCGGGACTCCTTGCAGAGCGAACAGAGCTTCAATATCAAAAATTTGTACGATTCGTTTTCCGTCTTCCCGTTTAAAGACGCCCTTGATCACGTTCTCGGACCCGCTGCTATGAAAATCGCTCTTTTCCTCGCTCCGCGCTTTGAAAATCTCACCTGTGCGATCAAAAAGCAGCCCAATACTATACTCGCCGTAATCCACGATGGCTATTCTTTGAGCCTCCAGCTCCGCACTCCGAGGAATCTTGAGGATCGAGCTAAGATCAACAACTGGTATAATCGCGCCGCGAAGATTAAAAATCCCTCTCAAATAGGCTGGCGCAAGCGGCACCGACGTATATTTATCGAGAGCGCCCACCACCTCACGAACGTTTGTTACCGAGAGGGCAAACTCACTTCCTCCGATGAAGAAGGAACCAAAAATGCTGTTCTCTTTAACCTCAACAGTTTCCATTCCCCACCTCAACCTGCTCCGGCAATTCTCGGGATTTTTGATATTTTGAAGGCCCCCGTGACGGAGTTAATGCTGACTTTTCGTCCATCGATTCCGCCCTTCTCAAGATGAATGAGGCGAATGCCTGCAGCTTTCAACTCTCTTATGGCAATGTCTAGATTCATGGTTCCGATATGCTCGGAAGCACTCAGATCCTTTCCGGTCAGATTTCCACCACCGGCGACAATCGCATCGATTTCTTTTATTTTGTCGGGATTAACCCGCATTTTTATCAGTAACGAACGAACCGCCTGCGAGGCATAGCGGCCACCAAACACAAACTTTTGACTTGTGTCCTCAGGAAGAAGACAGTGTGCTAAACCGCAGATTTTTCGCTCTTTCCAAATCAAACCAATGCCCACACACGATCCTAAGATGGCCGTCAAGGTTTCTCCCTTTCTGGCAACCTGAATTTCTCCTATATGAACACTAATTGATTTCACCTAATACCTATCCCGCTATCTTCTTCGCGGCGTCTCGCGGCTTTTTTACATATACAAGTGAACTAACAAGCTTAAAATCCGTTTTGATATTAATCAGGCTCTCGGACTCACCGATGATCAAAACTCCATCGTCCGTGAGACGCGAGTGTATGTTATCAAGAACTCTCTCTTGGTCACTTTGCGAAAAATAGATCAAAACATTACGTAAAAGGATGAGGTTAAACTGTTCTTTGTTCGAAAATTTTTCGAACAAATTGTGACGCTGAAATCGTAATCGGGATTTGATTTCGGGTATTACCTGAAATCGTTCACGATCAACGTGCTGCATGAACCGATGAAAGTAGGCAGTGCGAGAGTTCCGGAAGGCGTCAATCGACTTGTGACTATAAATACCTTGCTGACAAAGACCGACCATCTCTTGCGAAATATCAGTACCAAGAATTTGAAAAAAGAATGTGGGGTTCTTACTCCTGAAGTCTTGGCAGATGATTCCCATCGAATGAGCTTCCTCGCCCGAGGAAGCCGCCGCTGACCAGGCCGAGAAGACCTTTCTAGGGTGCCTCGAAAACCACTCGGGCAAAAACTCTGTTTCTAAATAGCTCCAAATTCTTGGCGTACGAAAAAAATAGGTTTCGTTCGTGGTGATGAGATCAATAAAAACCTGGCGTTCATCGGCGTCAGCCAAGACCTTGTCAAGATAGGCTTCATAGGTCTTCAGCCCAAGCATGATGGCTCGTTTTCGCAC
>SXRI01000357.1 GCA_005793615.1 Bdellovibrionales bacterium | reverse complement strand
ATGTCGATCCGAAACTCCGCAACTACATCGTTGAGATCGTTATGTCGACACGCGAACCGAAAAAGTACGGTCTTGGGCCGATTGAGAATCTGGTCCGTGTCGGCGGGAGTCCGCGCGCCTCGATCAGTCTGATTCGTGCCGCCAAAGCGCATGCGTTTTTGCGTGGGCGCGGATATGTGACTGCGGAAGACGTGAAGGCGATCGCGTACAATGTTCTTCGTC
This sequence comes from Bdellovibrionales bacterium, assembly GCA_005793615.1. GTDB lineage: Bacteria > Bdellovibrionota > Bdellovibrionia > Bdellovibrionales > JAMPXM01 > SXRI01. The sequence goes on along the minus strand of SXRI01000357.1, from coordinate 3,110 downwards.
ATCGGTTGATACTCTCGTTCGAAGCCGAGGCCGAAGAGATCAAGGCTGACGAGATCATCAAGCAAGTTCTGGGACATATCGAAGTTCCGGTCTGAGCCTAAGCCGCTAGAGGATCTCAAAAATGTCGGGATTACCGCCTGAAATTTTGAAGAAGGTAAAGCTCCTTGAGATCAGCACGAGAAAGATCGTGAACTCGATCTTCGCCGGGCAATACCACTCTGCCTTTAAGGGCCAGGGAATGACGTTCTCGGAATTTCGCGAGTATGTTCCTGGCGATGACGTGCGTACGATCTCTTGGCCGGTGACGGCGCGTACCGGAAAAACCTTTATCAAGAAATTCGACGAGGAGCGCGAACTCACGCTGATGTTGGTGGTCGACGTTTCCAATTCGCTCAGTTTCGGTTCGGGCGAGTATTTCAAGGGCGAGATCGTGACACATCTTTCGGCGCTGCTGGGGTTTGCGGCGGCGAAGAACAATGATCATGTCGGTCTTCTTTTATTTAGTGATCAGGTCGAGCACTTTGTACCGCCCAAAAAAGGGCGGGGCCATATTCAACGCATTTTGCGCGACCTCTATTTCTTTAAGCCGAAGAGTCGCGGTACCCGTATCAGTGCGGCAATGGATCACTTGCGCGGTATCTTGAAAAAACGAGCTATGGTTTTTGTATTCAGCGACTTTCAAGATGCCTCCTATTCGATGGCCTTGAAAACCATGTCTAAGAAACACGATGTTGTAGCATGTGTGGTCGAGGATCCGTTCGAGTTGAATCTTCCGAACATGGGTTTGGTGGATCTTTATGATTCCGAATCGGGAGAGAGCATTACTGTAGATTCGTCGTCGACGGCCTTTCGCCAGGCCTATGCAGCACAGATGCGCGGCATTCGCGCGGCACGAGAGCGCGAACTCAGGCAAAGCGGTGCTGATAAGATCGAGGTCGTTTCCGGCGCCGATTTCGTTGACCCTTTGATCACTTATTTTCGGCGAAAGAATGCGCGGCGATGATGGTGATAGCTATAAGACATTTCGTCATGACAGCGGTCTCGTTTCTGATCCTGTTTCAGGTCCTGTTTCTGGTCCTATTTCTGGGCCTTTCGGTGTCGGCTGCGCCGTCGCCGGTGCCGGCGCAGGTGCCCAAACCGCGAGTGGACGCCGAGTGGACCTGCAAAACATTTGCGATGGATGAACGCGGACAGGCGGCGGGCGAACTTAGCCAAGCGATCACCGTGGGTACGGAGTTTCTTTTGGTTTGCGAAGGGCCTTCGGTGGTTTTGGCGCAAACCAAGCTTGGATTAGAGTTAAATAAAACGCAAAGGTATGCGCTTCGCCTTCTGCAGACGCGTTCGATGACCGATGTACGTGCTGAATTTGTGGCCACGACTTGGATGGCCGGCCAAATCAAACTCAGTAACTTGATTTTGAGTGACGGTGCCTCGCGTGTAAACCTAGGTAATATAGAACTCAATGTTGCTTCGGTCATTGACCAGAAAACCAATCCGGAAGGTAAGCCCCATCCTCCCTGGGCGCCGATGTTGTTGGCATGGCCTCTATGGGTATGGGTGGCGATCGGCTCCGCGATCCTACTTGTTGTTTTGGTTTTTGTGGCTTTGGTTTATCGGCGGGTACAGCATAAGCGGCTCTTGAGTATGCTTGAGAGTCATCCGATCACCTTGACTCCCTATCATCAGTTCAATAAGGAGCTGCGTCGTCTCAATCGTGAGTTACCTTCTAAAGAGGGCTCCTGGCCCGACGAGCGTGTTCAAGATTTTTTACGTGAACTCGATCAAACTTTACGTTGGTTCTTGGCGCGAGAACTGATCGTACCCGCCGTTGATCGCAGCCCACGGGAAGTGGTTCGCAGTATTAAGCGCGCAGATGAACGTCTTTTTAAGCTCATTCGCCGCGACCTCGGCGTGATTTTAAGCGAACTGCATAAGGCACAGCGACTCAAACCATCCGCGAGCGATGCTCAGCGTGTCTCTGTGAGCGACGCTCAACAATTGATCGATTTGGCGCGGATGGTGGCGGATCGAGTGGATAGCGCTAAAGAGAAGGAGGCGTAAATGCTGTCGTGGGCAAGCGCTTTAGCCTTTTTGCTTTTACTTCCGCTCGCAGCGGCGGTTTTGTGGAAGATTTGGAGCGAGCGTCGGGCGCGACCCGCGTTGATGTTCAGTTCGACCGGTGTCTTAAAGAAAATGGCGCCCGGGTGGCGCAGTCGCTTACGCTGGATCCCTGCGGGCCTGATGGTGGCGGCGTTGGTTCTAGGTATTGTGGCCCTGGCTCGTCCACAGCGTAGCGATACCAAAGTGAAAAAAAGTATCGAAGGTATTGATATCGTACTTTGCCTGGATATTTCCGACTCGATGGTGATCGAGGATATGCCGCCAGAAAAAAACCGAATGGAAAGCGCCAAGAGCGTTCTGAAAAAGTTTGTTGAAAGCCGCCCCAACGATCGCATTGGATACGTGGTATTTCGTGGCGAGGCATTTACGCGCGTACCGATGACCCTTGATCACCAAGTCCTTCTTGATGCCATCCATAAAACCAGACCAACCCGAAACATTAAAGATGGCACCGCAATAGGCTCGGCTCTTGCGACAGCTACCGCTCGTATCAAGGATTCAACCGCTAAATCAAGGGTGATCGTGTTTGCCACTGACGGCGAAAGCAATAGTGGAACGATCGATCCGGAAACAGCACTTGAGATCACTAAGGGCTACGGGATTCGAATTTACTCGATCGGGATCGGCAAAGACGGGCAGGCTATGTTGCCGATTGAGACCCTTGACCCGTTCGGGAGGATGATCAAGCGTTACCAACCGATTCATAGCTCGGTCAATGATGCGCTTCTCGGAAAATTTGCCTCGGAAACCGGCGGCAAGTATTACCGGGCGACGGATGATAAAGGTTTGCAGAAGGTTTTTCAGGATATCGATCGCTTGGAGCGAACTAAGATCGAGCAAAATCAGTACACTCGTTACGCGGAGCTCTTTCCACCGTTTCTTCAGTGGGCGGTGGGATTGTTTTTGGCGGCGGTTTTTCTTGGCTCGACCATTTTTCGGAGGGCTCCGTAAATGCTGCGCTTCGCGAACCCAAACGCTTTCTTATGGCT
>SXRI01000356.1 GCA_005793615.1 Bdellovibrionales bacterium | reverse complement strand
GGCGGTGGCGAGTGTTGGATAAATAAGCGTCGCTCGCCTCAATATACTTGAGCGCAGTAACTTTATCGCTGATCCTGAGAAAGACTTCTTTTGTTTGTGTCGTAACTTCAAGAGTAGTTCGGCGGGGGCGCTCGCGCCCCAGACTGTTAAATTATCCCACCCTGAAAGTCTGGCTACGCTGCGATTACTGGACCTGTGTCGGTGTAACGCCAATCACTCCAGTTGATGCGTTGCTCGTCATACGGCAATTTGATGGCTAACACCAACTGATCTTAAAGGCCAGTCTCAGATCTCTAAATGAAGGACTGTTTGACGGTTCATGGCATGCGTTTCACCTTGGTGTCGGCCTACTTAACTCAAATTTTGGGATTATGCGTGACCTGGATCCTGTCATCGACGTGGCTCTTCGGGAATCGCAAAAAAAGAGCAATTTCGAGGCAACCTTAACGGGGTTTTCGGCGCCAGCCTGTTCTTGGCAGGGAATGAAGCCGATGAAAGCCATCGTGGATACCTTGGGGGCGGGGTTCGATTCTGTGAAAAGTTCGAGTTTTACCGCAGTAGCGATGTCGTCGGCCCTGCTTTCCGGTGAGTGGAGTATTTTCTCGGGCCAACCGCTTCTTTCCGCCGAGTTATCGCTCGAGGGTTATCTGAAGTTCGCGCATCAACATAAGAGCGCGGCTCTCTATGACAGCCTGTATGTAACTTTAATCTCGATTCACTCGTTACGAGGTGACAATTCTTCGGCCGGTAGTTTCTCAACCCCGTCATTGAGTGAAGACGATCTCGTGAAGAGATTGAAGTCTCATTCAACACCGATCCCATACGCAGCGTATGTTTTGCGGCGACTCTGGGTTGATTACACAATGGGCTATCACGAAAGAGGCGTTCGCAGTCTAGAGAAAGCAAGAGTAGTGATCACGGCTCTACCGTTCTCTTATGACAAAATGATTTTCCATGCGTGTTCTGCGTTGTTGTTGGCAGCTGTTTATCAAAGTGCGAGCATGTGGACACAGTTTAAGTTCAGGCGGTCCATTAAAACCAGTCTTCGTGAGCTGCAACGAGCCTCGGATGGCCACAGCATAGTTCTGAGTTTACTTGTGCAAGCTGAGTATGATCGAGTGTGCCGGCGTCATAACCGGGCCACCGCTAATTTTGCGAAGGCCATCGAGAGCTCCAGAGAACTGAGACTTGTTCATTTGGAGGCTCTCGGTGAGGAGCTGCTCGGCAGGTTCAATTCTCAGGCGAACATTGGTGACGAGGCCATACGACATCTTAACCGAGCGAGCGAGTTGTATGCCGACTGGGGATGTGGAGCCAAGGTTTATCAGCTGGAAAAACAGGTGAAGGCGGTTGTTCCAGTTCAATCCAATCGGAAGATTGAAGTGACTGAGCCTGAACTGGCGCCTGCGCGGAAAGCGGCCTAGGATGATTTAAGCCGTTCGTTTCTGGGCCGACGGTATCAAGAAATCCAAAGCCACGAATGAAAGATCCTGAGTACATGCCTGATTGGATGACTGCAGATCGAGGAGTCTGGCAATGACGGTGTTTGCAACCTTATCAACTCCCTCGGCTCGAGTTTGTTGAAGCAATTGAAGAAGCCTGTCTTTACCGAGCGAGCCGTCACTGAAGAAGCCGGTGCCGAATAAACCATCTGAAAATAAAACAACTCGATCTCCACTATCTAACTGAAGTGTCTGTTGCGCGATGGCTGTGGTTTCGGTACTGCCATGTGTGGGCGTAACGAATTCACATCTTCCAGTCTGTTTAATGATCACAATTGGCGGTGGCGAACCCGCCGAGCGGAGATCGAGCTCACCGGTGGCGAGATTGATTTCAATTGCGTTGAGTGCCGGAATAGCTTGTTCAGATGGCAGTTCTTGAATGGTCGCGCGTAAAAGATCGAGGAAGTCAGAAACACGGTGCTTGCCTTGATTTAGCGATTTGAAGGTGTGGTAGACCCCACTCACGGCAGCTGAAATTACCGAGGAGGTAACAGCGCTATCAGTTACGTCACCCATGACAATCGAGAACACGGCATCGTCATTGTCGCAATTATACCACCACCAGTCGCCGCCGTTTTGATGAGAGGGGCTGTAAAAAGAGGCCATCTTGATTTGTTCGAACGGAAGCAAGTTCCGCTTAGGCAAATGGATGGATTGCAGCGCGGGTGCGTTCGGTGGCTTTGTAGACATGGATGCAGCGATATGCCCGGCAAGAGAATTTACTATTTCGAGATCACTCGCGGAGAAAATTCCACTGGCAAGGGTGCTGTCGAGGTAAATGACACCGATGAGATGGTTTTCATTTGAAAAGATAGGAGCAGCCAAAATGCTCTTCAGGTTTTGTGCCGTCAAGCTTTGTGAGCCGTCGAACTCGGCGCCATTATCTGCGCCCACAATTACCGGTTTTGTTTCCGAGACGACCCTTTGTACGACAGAGTGACTGTAGGACGCGAGATGTGTCAGATCCGCATCATCAGAGGCACGTCCGCAGAGAACCGTTAGGCTTTCAGGATGCGCCTGATCCCTGGATAGGAAAAATGCACTTTCGGCACCAAGAACCTTGATGAGTTCGTCGAGGATGGTTTGCACCTGCAGTTTCGAATCCACACTGGCAAGTAGCGTCAGGCTGAAAGTTAAGCTCACGTCGGGATTATGCTCGGCAGTCAGTAACTTGCCATAGTTTCCACGAAACCTCGCGGTAGCTTTGGACTCTATCTCTTCGCTGGCGAGTGACACCTGAAAGTCCCTTTGGATTTGATTGACCAAAGGCAACCAACCGTTGGCAGCCGCGAATTCCAAGGCCTTGCCGGCCTCGGAAGCCTTTCGTAAGTCATCGCCCAAGGTTTCCGCGATGCGTGCACGTTCACGCATCACGAGCCAGAGTGCCCAATGATTATCACTCGAAGTCGCCAATTTTTCGGCTCTTTTAAGATTGCGTTCGGCGCGGCGGAAGTTCGAATGTAAAGCATGCCATGCACCCTTTAAAAAATAGTGCATACTAAGATGAAGCGGTGTTAACGCAACCGGAAATCCTGACTTTCGTACAAACTTGGCAAGCGAAGCCAGATGGCTCCGCCGTTCGCTATCATCAGTTGCGGAGCGAACTTGTTCGAGACGCGCTAAGCCCATAAGAGAAAAACGCGTGCGCGAATGATACATGTCGATACCGATGTCAGTGAGCTTTGCGATCGCTTGGTCCATCTCTGGTCCAAATTCTTCTTGTACGAGAAGGCCCTGAATATACTCGCAAAGAAAAAAGGTGGCGCTAAACGGTGCAAGCTCCATCGCGCCCGGTAATTCTCTTTGCTTCTTGAGCGCAACTGCGGCTTCGTGCGTGTTGCCAAGCATCTGGTGACAGGCAAAGAGGGTCGAGTACGTCGTGTGCAGCATGCTGATGTCGCCGGTTTGCTGCAAAATCGGCATCGCTTGCTCAATGAACATGGCGTTCTCACGAACTTTGCCGGCAAAAAGAATGTGAGTTTTATGACCGATGGCGATCGACTTATCCCAGGCCGAGCAATAGCGAATGACCTTGGGGTACGCAGATTGCACCATCTTGTAGCTGCGAAGTGTATCGCCCGTGAATTCAACCGCCATGGCAAAGTTAAATTCCGCAAAGGCGATGGCCTCTTGTGAGCCAATTTGATGAGCCATATCGATAGCAAGACGGCCATGCTTCTCAGCGATGTTTTTCAGTTTGCGAAATTCGGACCAAGGCGCCCGACCAAATCGGTTCCATTCCGCCCGGTCATTTCGGTTCGATGGCGCCCGGGTAAATCGGATCAATCCGCCCGGCCCGCAGCCTAATTGTTAGGCAAGTGACGCGAAACAACATG
>SXRI01000004.1 GCA_005793615.1 Bdellovibrionales bacterium | reverse complement strand
GTTTGCCGCCGGCGCGGACGCATTTTTGCGATGTCACTGCGCGAGTGTAGTCGCGATGTTCGAGTCCGAGGAAAAGGTTCTTGAACTGGTTCATGCCAGCATTGGCAAAAAGCAGCGTGGCGTCGTTTTCGGGAACCAGTGATGAGCTTGCGACCGGGCGATGTCCGTGTTTTTTGAAGTAATCAATAAATGTTTGTCGAATCTCACGGCTTTTCATCTCAGTCTTCCTTGCAGTTAGAGTTTCGTTTTTCAAGAAGCGGCCAAAAAACAAACAGAATCAGAGTCCTGCGGCGGTTTCGGCGGCGGTTTCGGCGCGAACGGCGGCGATCACGGCGCGGATGGTCTCATCGTCGAAACCGCGGTTGGCAAGCAGCCGCTGTACCTTCCCCTGGAACTCCCTCTGGAATTCATAATCGGAGACTAGCTCGGAGGCGAGCAAGCGCGCAAGTTTCGATTGTACGAGATAAACGCCGTTGGCGATTTCCTCATCAGGATTCTTTGGGACAGGAGGCAACCCTTTGGTTTTCAGATATTGGTTGACGAACCGATGGCCCTTTCGCTTGCGACCAAGCGCGGCCGCGGTTCTCGCGGACAGTTCTTCGTCAGGAAGGAGCCATCGACTCTCACGCGCGAAAGCAATCGCCGCCTCTGTTTCTTCACTCGGGTAAAGATCAGCGAATTTTTTTCGAATCTCAAGCGGCGAGTAATTTCGCCGTGCCAGCAGATTCATCAGGTGAGAACGGGCGGTGCGCATTCGGGCTCCCTCCGGGGAGCAAGATTACGACACGAAACCCGATTGGTCTAGTCGCTCTCTTCTTCGCTGTCGCGGATCGAGTCGATTTCGAGGTCAGCGACATCTTGCCATTTTCCACGGGCTTGGTCGCGGACCCCTGTGTTGCCGTGCCAGCTTCCGCCCTCGGCCAGGCCAGCCGCTTTGAGCTGGAAGTCGTCCGGATTATTGGTCAATTTAAGGGCTTCCTCGTATTCGATGAGATCCTGCGAGATCAAATCCATAAGGCTCTGATCGAACGACTGCATGCCCCAACCCTCTTTGCCCTCTTCGATGGCAAGGTGGATGTCTTTGGTGCGTATCGGATCTTCAATCATCTCGCGCACACGTTGGTTGTTGAGTAGAATCTCGACGGCCGGTACGAAACCGGTTTTATCTTTGCGTCGGGCGAGTCGCTGGCTAATGACCGCTTTCAAGACGGCAGCTAATTGGCGACGCATCTGATCTTGTTGATGGGGTTCGAAAACACCCAGGACACGGTTGATCGATTCTTTGGCATCGACCGTATGCAGGGTCGAAAGCACCAAGTGTCCCGTTTCGGCCGCCGTCATGGCAATTTCAACGGTTTCTCTATCGCGCATCTCACCGATGAGAATGACATCGGGATCCTGGCGAAGCGCAGCCTTCAGGGCCGAGGAAAAGGTATTAGTGTCAAGACCCAGTTCGCGCTGCGATATGATGCTCTTGCGGTCGCGAATTAAAAATTCGATGGGGTCTTCGATGGTCAAAATGTGCGCATTTTGCGTGTTATTAATATAGTCAATCATAGCGGCAAGCGTCGAAGACTTACCTGAGCCGGTTACTCCGGTAACGAGAATAAGTCCGCGTTCGCCATTGGCGATCTGTGAGATGATCGGCGGTAGGCCAAGTTCTTTGAGATTTGGCACATTAAAAGGAATATTTCGAATAACCATGCGAACGGAGCCGCGTTGACGGAAAATATTCATCCGGAAGCGACCAAGCCCGGTGACGCCATAACCGACATCGATTTCTTTGTTGTGAGCAAACACTCGTCGTTGCTCTTCGTCGAGAATCCCCATCGCCATTTCTTCGATTTGTTGGCTGGTAAGCTGTGCCATCCCCTGCTCAAGAGGACGAAGTTTGCCATGTTTGCGAATGACCGGTACCAGACCGGCTTTGAGATGCACGTCACTGGCGTTTTTCTTAATGGCAGCCGTGAGAATTTCAACGAGGTTCACAAAATCTCTTTCTTTCGATTTCAACCCCTGTTGGGGCTCTGCATCTTTATTTTAGGAAACCTTTGCGCGCATTGAAAGTCTGGCGAGGTAGAGGATTACATGGTTTTTTCGCGACGCCTTCTCGACGCACTGGGTATGAGAGGTTTGCCTTTTGACAGGCAAAGAGTCAGCGGGGCACTGTGCTAAGCAGTGATGAAGCGCATAGTTGAAGGTCTAGCGACAGGTTTCTATTTCGGCAAAAGTCCATATATGCCGGGAACAATCGGGACGTTGTGGGGAATACCCTTGGCGTGGCTGATGATGAAAGCCGGGCCAGTTCTCTACATGGTGATAGCGGTTGTCGGCGTCGGAATTGCGAGCGTTATCGCAGAACTTCATGAACGTAACTCACAAACACATGATGCAGGCGAAATCGTAATTGATGAAGTGATTGGTTATGTGATTGCGGCGACGTGGTTACCAGTCACTTGGCAGACTTTTGTCGCGGCTTTCGTGGCCTTTCGAGTCTTTGATATCTGGAAGCCTTTTCCAATTCGGCAGATTGATCAAAAGGCGAAGGGTGGGCTGGGGACCGTGCTTGATGATGTGGCTGCGGGTATCGCTGCCAACATGGTCTTGCAGCTGATTTATGGTCATACCGGTTGGTTGGGGGAAACCTTGCGTGGGTAAAAAACAATCGCGGCGCACGATGGCGCATCCCCTGGTGATCAAAGCAGTTGAGACTTTGCGTCAACGCGGACAAACGGTTGGCTTTGCGGAAAGCTGCACGGGTGGATTGTTGTCAGCGGTTTTTACTCGAATGCCTGGTGTTTCAGATGTTTTTGCGGGCTCTTTAGTGGCCTATTCCTATTCGTTGAAAGAGAATCTTTTGGGTGTGCCGCGTTCGATGTTGCGGTCGATGGGAGCGGTCAGTTCTCCGGTGGCTCGAAAGATGGCGTTAGGCGCGCGCGATAGTTTGCAAACCACCTGGACGATCGCCATCACCGGAGTTGCCGGTCCGGGCGGCGGAACCGCAGCCAAGCCAGTAGGCACGGTATGCTTTGCGATCTGTGGCCCGGGAGTTGAAAGCGTCGTGCAGCGACACTTCCAAGGCACGCGTCGCGAGGTCCAGCTGGCTTCCGCAAAGTTTGCCTTGAAGATGCTTTTGCATGAGCTGGGTGTTTAGGAAATTTTGGTCAATGACGGGTTGACTCGTTGGACCAAGGTCGAGAACTGGTCGAGGGCTGGTCGAGAATTTGGGCGAATGCTTAGAATGCGGCAAAATACTCGTTGACGAC
>SXRI01000355.1 GCA_005793615.1 Bdellovibrionales bacterium | reverse complement strand
CGTGGTTCACGATCGCGTAGTCGAGCGCCGGTTCGTTGTTTGCCAATTCATCAATTTCGGACTAATCAAAAAGTATCGGATTACCTCAACTCAGGAGTTCGCACCATGGGGCTATTAACCTTCAGTATCAACGTGACTCTGGACGGCTGTGTCGATCACCAGGAGGGGATTGCCGATGATGAGACCCACGCTTTCTTTACTCGTCTGATGGACGAAAGCGGGGCCATGCTATGGGGACGCATCACCTACGAAATGATGGAAGGTTACTGGCCGGCCGTCGCTCGGGGCGAGATGGAGGCGCCGCAAGCGATGCGCGACTGGGCGACTCAACTGGAAACAAAGCCGAAGTATGTCGTCTCGTCGACGCGCAAAGATTTTCCGTGGACCAACAGCCACCACATCGCGGGCGACCTCAAAACAAGCGTGGAGAAGCTTAAGGCCGCAACCCCGGCCGGCGTACTTCTCGGAAGCGGCAAACTCGCCACCGAGCTGGACCGCTTGGGTTTGATCGACGAGTATAAGTTCCTCATTCATCCAAGAATCTCCGGTCATGGTCCGACTTTGTACCAGGGTGGCCTTCCCAGCACGCGGTGCCTTGATCTGGTATCAGCGAAGCCGCTTAAGAATGGTGCAATTGTCGTGCATTACCGACGGTCACGGTAGGAGTAAAATAAGGTGTACTACAAAACGAATAGGTTGAGATACCGTCGGCGACCCGAGAGGATACGTCACGCAACCTAACCTCACATCGTGCATCCCACGCGCCTGTTTATAAACTTTGGAGCTTCGAGTTCGTCAATGATTGACTCCGCGACGTCGCCACATGCAACGCGGTTTCCGCCTTCGGGCATGTAGTCCGCTCGAAGTTTGACTTGCCCCGTAGCTGCGGAATCAATCAGATCGGGTGTACAAAAGAGTGTCCATTGCAGTAACGAAGCTTCAAGCGCTTTCCATGCTTCGAGGTGGAGCGCCGATGACTGACGAAACTTTTCTGGATACCCGACTCGATCGCGCCGCAAATGTTGTTCATCCATTTGAAGGACTCCGCCCCCTGCAATTCCGATAAAGCGCGCAACTGCCGCGGCTTGTGCTCCATCGATGAGAATTTTCGTGCCGATATCAACAGCCTGGCTGCTTAGAGAAGAGACGATGGCATCATGCCCATGGAGTAAATCAGCAAATTTTGTAATGGCAGTAAGATCGCCCTCGACGATTCTAAGCCGAGAGTCTGTGAGCGCAATCCGATCGGCCGGCTTGCGAACTAAGGCAGTTACTTCATGCCTCCGAGCGAGCGCCGCCTTCAGGAGCCATTTACCTGTGCGGCCGGTGGCTCCGACTAAAAATACTTTCATGAAAGCCCTCTATCTAAACGATTAATGTCGGTTTCGACCTTTTCAAAGTCTTGATCTTTACGCCTCTGAGTACTGATAAAAATTCAGCCGCTTCATCCGAGAGTCTTTGGTCTTTATAGATAACTCCGACGGGAAGCCTCAAAGACGAGGGTCGAACGGGACGCACCGTCAGCCGGTTACCGGCAATTTTCGCCATTGTGGAAAAACCAAGGGCGACGCCCTTACCGGCTTCGACGGCGGCTACTAAACTCGAAATGCCGTCGCACTCCATAACGATGTTAGGGTCAGTCGTGTAGGGGCTTAGAATCTTGCAAGTGGCGGCCCACGCTTCAGGATGGTCACTACGGGTGAACGTGATCAAGCTCTCAACCGCAATCTTTGATAGGGGGACGCGATCGAATTTTGTAAATCGATGCTTCTTATGAAAAGCCACGGCAATTTCGTAGGAGCCAAGTTCCTCAAGCTCGAGGCCATCAAACGACTGCGGCGCGATCGACACCGTAACGCCTAGATCCAGCTTGTTGTCGCGAACGCCTTTGATGATGCCGTTACTGGAAAGATCAAAGAGCTCGATCTTCATCTTCGGATGAAGCTTCAAAAATCTCTGCATGGATTGCTTGAGGATCTCGGCAGCAGGCGTCGCCGCGTACCCGATGCGAATAGTCGTCTTCTCCGTTCTCGCATGGGCTCGAACCTTATCAACAGCGTCATCCACACGACCTAGGATCGCGTCACCCTCCTTGAGAAAAAGCCGTCCGGCTGAAGTGAGACGTACGGAATTAGGTGAGCGCTCTAGGAGTTGCGCGCCGATGGCAGCTTCAAGGTCGCGAATTTGTCTGCTCAATGCGGGTTGTGAGACGTGAAGCTGAGATGCCGCGCGAGTCACGTTTTGCTGCCGGGCGACTGATACGAAATAGCGAAGGTGGCGTAACTCCATCCGCGATGCATAACTGAAAGGTATGGTAGGGTCCACAAAAAAGTATTTTCATAATTTTGTCTCATGTCCAATGCTGGCGCGAATTGAATGATCAATCGGAGGCGCATATGAACGCAAACAAGACGGGACTTAAAGCTTTGCTTCGTCCTGAAGATAGTGTCGTAGTTCTCATTGACCACCAACCTTTTCAGTTCACGAATTTAAACAGCCATGACCCCACGATGATTGTTAACAACACAGTGGGACTCGCCAAGGCGGCAAAGGCCTTCAACGTTCCGACGATTCTGACGACGGTCATCGAAGAGCGCGGTGGCTTTCTCCTTAAACAACTTCAAGATGTGTTCCCGGAACAGAAGCCCATCAACCGAACCCTCATCAATACGTGGGAAGATCCGAATGTAACGAATGTCGTGAAGAAGACAGGACGCAAGCAGCTCATCATTGCGGGGCTGTGGACTGAGGTCTGCGTTGCCATGCCTGCGATACAGGCCGCAGGAGAAGGCTACGAGGTCTTCGTCGTGACCGATGCGTGCGGTGCAGTTTCAAAAGAGGCGCACGACATGGCCATTCGTCGAATGGTTCAAGCCGGAATCGTACCGATCAACTGGATTGCTGTGATGTCGGAGTGGCAGCGCGACTGGGCACGCGAGAAAACGGCTGCCGCGCTCATTCCGATTCTTATAGACCACGGCGGTGCCAGCGGCGTTGCTTATGCATGGGAGATTCAGCTTTTAGGCGCTGCTCAAGGAGACGGAGTTTGATTGAACGAGCGTGCCCCGCGCGGGGCACCTCGAGAAGTCGAATAGATCTCAACGGGGTTCACGGTTTGATGATGCTCAAAGCGCGAAAGCTCCGTATATGGAACGACTCATTTGGCCTTGAGGTCGGCATTCCATCGGAATACCCTTGCTCATAACGAACTGCGGGAGAGGGAGGGGTCATGGGACGCCGAATGAAAAGTGTCATCTCACTGATTGTGACTGCTTTGTTCATGGGTTGCACTCAGCAATCATCACCCAGTCCAACGGCTTCAATCGCAACGCTGAATTTACCCGTCACTCTCAACAGGCTGAGTACGACGCAGTTCGAAGTCATCATTGATGCGAGTGATCTCACAGGATTTTCGATCGGCGATGTGACTTTCACGTTATCAAATGCAACTCGAACGGCGTTCTCGAATTCCTCCGGCGACCTATATAAATCGACCGTCACATCCAGCATCACATCTGGTGAAGTACCGCTCACTCTTTCCTGGAAGAACTATACCGTCGCTAAAACTGCACTCATCTTTCCTACCATCGATGCCGCCTGGGATCAACCAGAGGCGGTACCGGGCTATGTAAACACGGACGGTTGGGAGGACTCGTCGGAGATCAGTCCCGACGGGAAATACCTCGTTGTTAGCACCTATTCTCCGATTTCTCTAATTCAGTGTATTCTCGACGGGAATTTGCGAACGCTCCCGAGCTGTAATACGAATTCGTTCGGGACGCTCGCTCTTCAACGACCTAACTTTCCAGGGGCGAGCCGAATCCTTTCGCCTACCGCTATTAACCACACGGTCTCCATCCTGAATCCGCCCGATACGACTCACGCGTTTCCTCCCGTCAGCGCATATGTTTTCGTCCAACAGTCGGATGGAAGTTTTAAGGAGCCGAAGCCGGTTTATATAGATTGGGATTCGTACTCCTGGGGCGCGCCGTTCGGAATTCACTTCAGGAGAAAAATTTCGAACGCGGTTTACGATGCGTATACGGCGTTCGGCGATTTGATGTTAGGCAATGGAAATAAGCTTCAATCAGTTCGGCTAGATCTCAGCGGTAGTGCGGTTGTTCTTGGAAGGATGTATTTATCCGGCGGAGCTTTGACCAAATCGAACTGGACAATGACTCCACTCAATATACCGAGTTTAACCTCGCAGGCTGGAAATCCCGCGAGCTCCGTCTACGGACCAACCGGTGATGGTTATTTGTTTTGGGACGAT
>SXRI01000354.1 GCA_005793615.1 Bdellovibrionales bacterium | reverse complement strand
TTATCTGTCAAAGTACTAGTCAGGATTCACTCGCAAACAAGGCCCCAGTGGCAGCGGCACCTAACGGAGTGACCTCGGGCGTGCCCTTTCCTGAGAGCCTTAACCCAGGTGTCGTTGCTGAGTATGTTAGCGACGGTATTGTCGTGCTTGATGCTGAATGGCAAATTGTTTACCTCAACTCACAAGCGCAAAAGACCGCCGCCCATTTTCTCAGCCTGCTGGCAACTGAGGGTGCAGGTCAAATTTCTACAAACTGGTTTTCCTCCTTGATCGGAAGAAGCGTCTTAGAGATTTTTCCCGAAGGCGTCGATTCCGCGTTCTTTCGCAGCTGCCAACGAGTGATGCAGACGGATGAGACGGCAAAGTTCGAAGAGCCCTGCCGAGGCAGACAGAGTTGGTTCGAAGGCACGATCTGCAAACATTCCGGCGGCATCGCGATTTTCTTTCGCAACATCACCGAACGAAAATCAGCCCAAGAATCGGAACGCCGTCTCCGCCGTGAACTCAAGGCCATTGCCAGCTGTAATCAGATATTGATTAGCGCTGAGGATGAACAAACTCTGCTCAATGATATTTGTCGGATTATATGCGACCAAGCTGGTTACCGCATGGCCTGGGTCGGCTATGCGCAGAATGACGATATCAAGTCGGTTTTGCCAGTGGCCTGGGCAGGCTTTGAAGCTGGCTACCTCAACCATGCGCAAATCTCATGGGCCGATAATGAGCGCGGTCACGGGCCAACAGGCTCTGCGATTCGTACGGAAGAAAAGACCCACTGCGCGGATTTCACTTCCGACCCCAAGGTGTCGCCGTGGCGCGAGGCCGCTCTTCGCCGTGGCTATCTCGCAAGCTTGGTTTTGCCACTCAAAAGCGAAGAGGGCCGCACTTTCGGCGCACTCAGTATTTACGCTTCTGAGACCAATCCGTTCTCACCCGACGAAGTGCGTATTCTTGAGCAACTCGCCGCCGATCTTGCCTTCGGCATCACTGTCTTGCGTGCCCGTGCGGCACGCAAGCGCGCTGATGAAAGTCTGGAGCTTGAAAAGGAGGCCGCACAGCTCTTACTTGTGCAAGCTCGGGACAGCGCCGAACAGGCTCGAGCCGCGGCCATCGAGGCCAATGCCGCAAAGAGTACGTTTCTTGCTAATATGTCGCACGAGATCCGTACTCCATTGGCCGCAGTACTCGGCTTTGCCGAATTGATTGCTTCTACTGATCTCAATAAAGGGGAACAGGAAAAATATCTCGCGGCCATCAATCGCAATGGCCGATTACTTTCAAGCATTATCAACGATCTCATGGATTTATCGAAGGTCGAAACGGGAATGCTGGAGATCAACCTGCAACCGGTCGCGATCCGTGATGTTCTCAACGACCTCGAAGTTCTTTTAAACCCGCAGGCCCTAAAAAAGGGAATCGCACTCCACATCCGCGCCGAGAGCGATGTCCCAAGCGCGATTCGCACCGATCCCGTTCGTCTGCAGCAGATTCTCTTGAATATCGGCGGCAACGCGATCAAGTTCACCCAAAAAGGATCGGTTATCGTTTCGCTCAAACGCTTGATTCCTCTTAAGGACAGACGCAGCGGTATCGCCATTCAAATTACGGACACAGGCACGGGTCTGAGCCAGATCGATGCCGCCAAGCTTTTCCTGCCGTTCTCGCAGGCAGATTCATCATTTAAGCGAGAGTTTGGCGGTCCTGGTCTGGGCCTCGCTCTGGCGCGACGGCTCGCTGAACTTCTAGGCGGCAACGTCATGCTGACCGAAAGCACACCCGGGGTCGGGAGTACCTTCACTATCACTTTGAATAATTGCATTTTGGATCAAAGTCCGAACCTCGGTACGCGAACTATTGAATGGGCTAAAACGTCTGCGATCGCCCCGACGCCTTCAGCTGCAAGTTCGGTTGCGTTGAAGTCCTCGCTCAATGGCACGAAAGTGCTTCTCGTTGAGGACTCGCCCGATATTCAGGTTCTGATTTCGCGCTATCTCAAGATGTCGGGAGCGGAAGTTGAAATCGCCGACAACGGCCAAAAGGCACTTGAACTGACGAAGAAAAATCAATACGACCTGATCCTCATGGATATCCAAATGCCGGTCATGGATGGATTTGAAGCCGTTCACGCCCTACGTCGGCAGGGGTTCGACCGCCCGATTGTCGCCCTCACGGCACATGCTCTCGTCGAGGAACGCCAGCGATGCCTGGAGAGTGGTTTCACTGAGCACCTCGGTAAGCCCATTCGTCGTGAAACCTTGGTAGAAACTCTGGTCGATACTCTAAACGATTCTCGGGCAAAGTTCTCGAGTTAAGTAAAGCTCGGCCGGTGGCCGAATAAATCAGAATGATGCTGCGTTGATTTCGGAATCGACAATCACTCTTTTGTTCAACGCTTTAATCCTAGAAACCAGCTGTTTAAGATTTGACGGTTCATCCGTGAACTCCTCGAACTCCAAGGCACCTTGGTCACCTTTTGAAACCATCAACAGAGTTTCGAGTGACAACCAAGTGATCTTTACGATTTTCTCAACTGCCATCGAGTATACTGAATTTTGCGGAGTCATTCGGCCCTCCTTTTTTTTGGGGACAGGCTCCATCACTAAATTCAGTTTCGCTTCAAACCTGGCTACTTTACAGTGACATATTTGACGGGATAGAACGTCTCAAAATCAGACAGTTTTGTCGTCCGAACCTAAGAGTTTATTCTTCGCCGCCTGGAACTCCTCTTCACTGAGTGCGCCTTTTTCCCGTAATGCCTGCAGACGCTCCAGTTGGACAAGGGTGGATGCCGTCGTCGCCGACGTACCAGAGGTGACGCCGATTGATGACAGGCAATCCTTAACACTCGCCAGCCATGCATCGGCCATCGCTTGTTCGCTTCGCCCGTAGACGACAAAGGTATCGGCGAGCATATCGTGCAACGTCTGTTTTCTTCGCGTGAACAGAGCAAAGAAAAATCCCACGAATAACAAAACGGTCGAGATCACCTTTAAGAGGTTGCGCACAACGGCGGCTCGCAAGGAAATTCGCCGTCCCATCTCATCCGTCACCTGAATTCCGACCAGGTGTTTGCCAACAGTAGCGCGAAGCTCTGAGGACTCCAGGATAGGAGCATAGAAAAACCAAATCAAAATCCCGCCCAGCACCGGCAAAACACTATTGGCCACAATACTCGGCAAGATCAAGATCAGACCATCGAGAAAAAACGCCAGGAGACGACGCCCGATCGACGCATAAAAGTCGATTCCGACCGTCGGGACATCTGCCGACTCTTGCACTACTGATTTGGGATCACTGGGATTACTCATATTAGTTTTCTCCGTTTCTTTACTTTCCACGGGTGATTCGACCGTTATTCAACTCAACATGAAGCAAATAAGCATCGGGCTTCTCAGACGAGACAAAGTCCGATTTATTTCGCCGCCCAACTTTGAGTTCATACTTGTACTCCACTCCGTCCTCCGGCGTGATTTCGACTTTACCGTTGGTGATTCGCGCATGAACATTGAAGAGAGGTCGATCGAGTTCGATCTTGGCATTAGTTCCATCGAGCGACAGTTTGGCGTTCTTAGGCACTGCCAGTACACATTTAGCGCCAATCAGCCGCAAAAGATTCAGCTCGGCGACACCACCGCGGACCTCGGACTCGGGTGCGCCGGCACCCACCCCGTCACATTCCCAAGCAAAGGTGTCATCATCGGCATTGACGGTTTCAAGTTTCACATTGGAAAACTTCACAGCGATCGTTCGTTGAGCGCCCAGCTCAAGGTCACCACTAAAACGACCGGCACTGAGTATGCCTTTCATCGCAAAACGGCCCTCGCCGCTCTCATTTCCGAGATCAAGAAGTTCATTGAGAACCTCAAGGCCCTCTTCCTTACCAACACTTGTCACTAACGGGGCAAACTTCATGATCAAGAAAATTGAAAACAGCAGCACCATCGCCACAGTTCCGAGAAAACCGATCACCAACCATTTAACGACCGGGCTGATCGGTGGCTTTCCCGGCTTCATTCCACGCTCAAGTAAATATCGATTGGCAACCGCCTCCGGCTCACCAAGAGCGGCGAGAACATGATCAAGATTGACTTGCGGATCTCGCTCCAGGGCTGAAAGAATATGACTCTTGATTTCGGTAACAATCTCGGCGCGATCGCCCACCGAAAACGGCCGCAATCTCGCCTCAAGTGCACTTAAATACCGCTCAATTCGCGGATCCTTACTCACGATACGCCCCCTTTGGCACCTAACTGGTGAAACATTCCGACCATGGCATCGAACTCGCCGCGCATTTCTTCGAGAAACTTCGTGCCGTCTTTGGTTAACGCATAAAACTTGCGCGGATGCCCTTTGATATTTTCCGTCTCCCAAGTCGCACTCAAGAGTCCGTCCGCGCTCATCCGGTTGAGAAGTGGATAGAGTGTTCCCTCTTTCACCTCGAGCTCAACCGCGGCAAGGCGCTCCAAGAGATCAAACCCATAGAGTTTCTTATGGCGCTTGATGAGCAAGAGTATGCACAGCTCAAGGTAGCCTTTGCGGATCTGGGTTTTCCAATTATCGGTAGAACCTGCCATGGCAACATACCTAGTATTACATAGTACTTGATGTCAAGCAGGGATTTTTTGGGAGCTCAGGGAGAGCGGATCATTCTTTTATTCGTAGGCAGTCCGCGGATAACGCAAATACAAGGCAGGGCTCGGAATTTTCTGACATCCAAAAGGTATATCCATAAATTGTGCGTATTTCGGTTAAGGCGCCCGGCTGTTTCGGTTCGATTCCGCCCGGCTATCGGAGCGTAGCGACGCTACTGATTTAGTTTTCGCATTTCAGATCCTGTCAGTCAAGGGTGGATCGGGCCTTGCGCTGCGACTCAGCAGTTGGAAGTAGCTCAATACGGTGACAGGTCGGCAGCACACGATCGCAGAACGAGTCGGCTGGGCGCCCGCCGCCGAAGTAGGCGTGCCAGTCCTTGATAGGAAGTTGAGAAGTTA
>SXRI01000353.1 GCA_005793615.1 Bdellovibrionales bacterium | reverse complement strand
CCTCTTCTAGGTCGCTGTCGGTGTCACTGGCGAGCAAAAACACCTGCACGCCTTTCTTATTTTGCTCACCCTGAATTTCGACAAGTTCTGGCACTTCGCGCTTACATGGGGCGCACCACGTTGCCCAAAGAGTAACCACAGAGGCCTTGGTGTGAGGTTTTGCGAGACTCAGTTTCAGCTCGCGCGCCGAAAGCGGGATGAGCGTGGGTGCGGCATTCGCCGCCAAGGTGTTGCTACAGGTGAAGAGAATTATGGCAACGCAGCTCATGAACCTGATCAAATTTCCAAGGTTAGCCAAATTTAGACTCCGTTTTCAGTTTTAGGGCGGGTGGGCCTTGCCACTTAGTTTGCCCCAAAAGATTGCCATTTTTGAGTGTAAATGTCAGCCTTACTGTCCGCCTCGCGATCCCCAGGAGAAATTTCCGATGTCACTCAGTTCAACATCAGTCCTAACGTCCTGCCAAGAGCTAGCCTTTTCCGCCTTGCGTGGCAGCGAAAACGTTTTTGTCACCGGTGGTGCAGGCAGCGGTAAGAGTTTCTTGATTCGCTATTTTTTGCGCGAAAAGGCCAATTCTGAATTTCCGGTATTGGCAAGCACAGGGGCGGCAGCAGTTTTGATTGGCGGTCGAACTTTTCACAGCTTTTTCGGTCTCGGAATTCTCGAGGGTGGAGTTGAAGCGACTGTGGAGAAAGCTGCGCGTAACCGTCAAGTGGTTCGTCGCCTGAAAAAGATTTCTGGCTTTATCGTCGACGAGGTCTCCATGCTCTCAGGGGAAACCCTGCGCGCCGCCGAGATCATTTGCCGGCGTGTACGTGATAGCGAACTTCCCTGGGGAGGCTTACGAATGGTGGCCGTGGGCGATTTCGCACAATTGCCTCCGGTTGAACGGCCCGGCTCTGCACGGCGCGGCTGGGCGTTTCTTGATCCAGTTTGGCAATGGTCGGGATTCAACCTCCATTATTTGCGTACGCAAACACGGTGTCGTGACGAAGAGTTCATGCGAATGCTCCGCTACATTCGTGACGGAGTGGTGAACAGTGAAGTGAAGGACTATCTTAACGCGCGCGTGGGTCAACCCCCAGAAGACTTCGATGGCACCAGGCTCTTTCCGCGCCGTGATGAGACGGAGCGTTTTAACTTAATGAAACTCGAGAGTCTTAAAGGCGTAGTTCATAAGTTCGATACGATTTTTTCAGGTGAGGCGCGGGCGCTGGAAACCCTGAAAAAATATGCACCCATTCCCGATTCGCTATCGCTTAAGGAAGGTGCGTTGGTCATGCTTCGTCAGAATGATCCACAACAGCGCTGGGTGAATGGCAGCCAAGGGGTGGTTGAAAAAATCCAACCACATCGCCTGCAGATCCGCCTTCTCAACGGTCGGATGATCGATATCGAAAAGGCCTCCTTTTCTCTGCTGGATGCCGAAGGTGAACCCGTTGCGGCGGCAGTGAACTTTCCGGTATCGCTGGCTTGGGCTTCAACGATACACAAAGCGCAGGGTGCGACACTTGACCGCATGGCGGTGAATCTTTCGCAACTTTGGGAGCCTGGCCAGGCCTACGTGGCACTTAGTCGCCTTACCAGCGGTGCGGACTTATGTGTCGAAAAATGGGAGGCCCGTTCTATTCGTGTCGACCCCAGCGTTGTTGAGTTCTATCGTAAGGCACTTGAGGCAACGCAAGGCAATAACGCTTGTGCGGCTCCGTTCTAACGGGCTTCCTTGATAGCTACCTCAGCTGACGATGATTGAAGCTGCGGGCTCATGAAGGAGTTCTCGATGCATCACTACACGCAGGGTCAACCGACTCGCCAAGGTCATAAGGCTATTCCCGATGGACAATTCGAAGAGGAACAAGGACTCGAAGGTTTTTTCGGTCCGGTTTCACATTTGATCAAAAAGCAGCCCAGTACTCGTTGGACCAATATTGAAGGGCCACTCAAGCCACGAATGTATGATCTCGTAAAACTCGAGGGTGGAACCGCTACGCAACGCCTGCTCTATAATAACGATTGTACAATGTCGAATGTCTGGATGCAGCCCGAAGCGCCTGATCGTATTCGCGCGCGGCGCAACGCCGATGGTGATTGGCTCTATTTCTGCCACAAAGGTAGCGGTTCGCTACTCACTGAATATGGAATTCTGGATTTCACACCCGGCAGTTATATCAATGTGCAGAAGTGCGTGACCCATGCGTTTCTGCTCAACGAACCGGCGAATTTTTTCCTTATCGAAAATCGCACTTCGCACTTTCAGGAACCTGATCGCGGCATTGTTGGTCGTCATGTCCCCTGGGACATGAACTCGCTTGGAAAGCCAGAGCTTGATCGGCTTTACGCGGTGATGAAAGAAAAAAACGTCGAGGTCAAAGAGATCGATATCAAACATTGCGATGAGTTCACCAAAATTTCTTACGATTCGAGTGTTTTCGATGTCACCGGATGGAAGGGTGATCTGTTTCCCTTCACTCTCCATATGAAAGATTTGATGCCGCTGATGAGTCATCGCGTGCATCTGCCGCCTAGCGCGCACTCGACTTTCGCGGGTCGTGGCTTTGTGGTCTGTTCTTTCGTTCCCCGACCCTTTGAAGAAGAAGGTGATGCCTTGCGTGTGCCTTTCTATCATCAAAATATCGATTATGATGAAGTGCTTTTCTATCATGCTGGTGACTTCTTTTCGCGCCAGAACTTGCATTCCGGAATGATGAGCTTTCATCCGGCGGGATTTCCGCATGGCCCGCATCCGAAAGCGTTTGAAAAAGTGAAAAGCAAAACGCACACCGACGAATATGCGGTCATGGTCGATACGCGGTGGCCGCTTAAACGTGATCCGGTTCTTGATCGTGTCGAGTTGAGCGACTATTGGAAATCTTGGATGAAATAAGGCAAAAGATAAGAGGCCCTGCATTGAACGACGCTAACGAGTTGCCACCGTCTATAGGACAAGAATTGAATGTGGAGCAAGCCATGCGCCTTGCTCTTCGCGAAGGCGTACGCGGCACTGGACGAGTGGCGCCCAATCCCTTGGTCGGTTGCGTGATCGTTGATCGCCAGCATCGCTTTCTTTCTTCTGGGTATCATGCGCAACTTGGTGGTGATCATGCTGAGGCAGCGGCTCTAAGAAATCTTGGCGATGCTTCTAAGGTGACGGGGTCGCATGTCTACGTGACTCTTGAGCCGTGTGCTCACCAAGGACGAACGCCGTCTTGTGCAAAGACGCTGGCACAGCTAAAGCCCGAGTCCGTGACCTATGCGGTGGAAGATCCAAATCCGCTCGTTGCTGGCAAAGGCGCGGAGATTTTGCGAGCGGCCGGTGTAACGGTGTATCGTCTCGATGAGCGCACGGATTTATCTGCCGAGGTTCGCGGCGAACTGCTGGATGCGGCTGAAGATTTGGCGGAGGTTTTTTTGCACAATCTGCGAACGGCTGAGCCGTTTGTCGCCGTGAAAGTGGCAAGCACACTCGATGGTCAGATGGCTTTCAAGTCAGGCGAGAGCAAGTGGATCACCGGCGAAGCAGCGCGCTTACATGCCCATTCGATACGTGCTCGCTATGATGCAGTAGTGGTGGGTTCAAATACTGTAGTCATCGACAACCCCTCGCTTGATATTCGTCATCCGGATTTTGTGGGCATTGAGAATCGAGTGATCGTTTTTGATCCGCAAGGACGAATCTTGCCGACGCTCGCTAGAAAAAATCTTCTTAAGGTGAGAGCGGCCGAGAAAATTATCATCATCGTCGCACAAGGTACAAAGATTGAAAACCCCTGTGGCGCGACAGTGGTCGAAGCTGCGATCAATAGCGGGCAGTTTGATCTCAAGCAAGTGCTCGCAACAGTAAAGAACATTGGCGTTACCTCGCTGATGGTCGAAGGCGGTGCGGGCACTATTGGCGCATTTTTCACAGCCGGAAAAGTGCAGCGTCTGCATCTCTATCAAGCGCCGGTGGTTTTCGGTGGTCAACATGCACTCGCCTGGAGCTCCGCTTTCGGCGTGACCGACCTTGCCGGTAAGTTTCGCTTTGCCCGGTGGTCATGGCAAAGGGTCGGCGACGATCTTTATTGGACCGGCCTCCGCTGATAGCGCATAGTCCTCGAAAACCTGCGCAATTCTCTTTGCCCCCGTCCGGGGACAATTTTCGCTCAATGTTGAATTTTTAGACAGCGCCCTCCTGACAGATTTCTTCCGACAGGGGTCTGAAAAATGCAGGAATTTGAGGAATGTGCAGGATAGTATTGTGTCTCTTCATTTTCCTATTTTCGCAGGTGACCGAGGCGAATGTTCCCGAGCAGGACTGTAACTGCGCTGTTCCTGAGGGAGCTGTCGGTTCGGGCATGAATGATGTCAAACAGCTCGCCGATGCTTTGAAGCGATCGGATCTACGCCCAAGAGAGAGCGACTGTTATAGCGAACTTTCCGCGGAAGACCGGCAGGTGATTCAAGTTCTGGTCTCACGAGTTTCGCTCGTCTGCGATGGTGGTGCGAATCCAGCGCCTGCCGAGTCCTGTCAGCAGGGAGGGCGGCAAGTTTGGCTTGATACCCTTCGCGACTACAAAGACCGCAAGGGAAGCGCCGCCCTCGATCGGGTGCTCATGGCGATCAATGCCGCCCTTCAGGAACGGCACATTCAAGATTTGAATGCGGAGTTTTCGCGTCCGGCATTGGCCGGACCATTTAATGAATTTTCGCACGTCTTGACTGAATTTCATCAAGCGTTGGATCGGGCTAGTTATCGGGAGACTCGAGTCAAGGCAGATGGCAAAAAGGACGATTCGCTCTGGGGAAGAGCAAGCCGCTACACTTCGATGTATCTCGATCGACAAGGTGACTACTGGCTTACGCAATCTCCTCAAAGTGAAAATCGCTTCACTCGGCTTAAGAATGCACAAAAATCATTCTCGGCAGCGCAAAAAAACCTAAGGGAGCATATTTCGCAATTGGATGTTCCCTCAGCGAAGAGGTCTCATCTCCTGGAGGAAGTGGACGCAGCAGTGCGTTTCACTAATTCCAAGATTACCGATGCCAATCAAGAATTTGAAGAGACACGAATAGGCTACCTCCGAACGAGTGGCCTCTCGCTACTTTCGTTGGCGGCAGTTGGGGCGGCTGTGCCTGCCATGTCGACAATGGTGGGCGCCGGAGTCGGTGCCGCAGGTTCATCAGGTTTGAGCGGTGTGCTCTCTGGTGCGGTAGCGGCTGGAGCGGGAACTGCGGGTGCTCTCGGAACACGCGCCGTGGTGAATTCGACACTCGGTGCACAAGTTGATTCGGAAAACAAAAAGACGCGATTTTTCTGTGAACTCGCGCGACGAAAAGCAGCGATGGGTGCCGACCTGGTTTCCGATGGCTGGAAGCATGTTGCCACAAGTATGGTCGTAGGTACCGGCGTTGGCGGCGCTTTGGCAGTTCTCGGTAAATTCAGTCCGAACGCTGTAGCTCTAGCTGTCGGTGCAATTGGAATCACAGCAGTAGGCAAAGAGGTCGTCGATGAAGTGCGCCGCGAATCCGCCCAGGCAGATCGTCAGAAGGATCTCGAGATCCTGGCGGCCAAGACGTCTCCTGGTCACGAGGGACAAGTGATTGATGCACGGTTTGCATCGGCACGCGCGCAAGTCAAAGACTGGAGCGAACGGGCCGAGGCTGCCGCCAATTTGGCTCCGCTGGTCATCGGCGGAATCCATGGCTTGCGGCAAACACCAGCGAGCGCTCCACCTAGTCTCGCCAGCCCACCTGAAAGAGTCGATGTCGTGAGGTCAACCTTGCAGGTACTTGCGCGAAATAAACATGACCCTTTGATGATTCTCAAAGGAAACAAAGCGGCGCCTCGATTGAATGTGCGAGTGAGTGAAGTGGCCGGCCGTCTATCGCAGATCGAAAAAACATTGAATCAAATTCATCCGCAGCGAGCCAAAAAGGTTATCGAGATACTTCGCAAGGCCGCAGTTGATCCCAAGTACCTTAAGGATCTGGAGAAGTACCTTGGCAACCGTTTCGAGGCGAAGAAAATAATTAACCAGATGACGCAAGTGGTGAGTCGCGGAGAAATCGCAAATCGAAGCGTAAGGGCGGAGATCCTTAAAGAGAGTGCAGTTCGGGCTCAGCAGACAGTGATGAAACACGAGATTAGAGTTCTTCCGGAACAAGCGACAGCCTACCCTGCAAGTGTAGATGAGATTAAGAAGAGTCTCGGTGAAATCGACGAACTTATTCTCAATACGGGTCTTGAAAAACCGAAAGACATGTACGTTTTCTTTGTCGACGATGCGAGGAGATCGGTAAACGCCACCTTTGCAAACTATGTGCAGGTAGGTCACCCGCAAAGGGAACGCCTACGCGCTTTGCGCCAAGGGGTTGTCATCGACGGTCGAGAAGCGGCCGACCACGAATATGGGCATGCGATTTTCTCGCACAGTATGCGTCGTTTCCAAAACGGCAAGTATCAAAAAATGGATCGTTTTAGCGATTACTCCAAGTTGTGGGGAAAGGCCATAGATATTCATGCAGCGGAGTTTCGCAACAAACTTCACGCCAATCAGCTCTTGGAAAATTTGAATGCCGAGTGGCTTGCAAAGCAATCGCCCACCTTGAAAGATCGATTCCAATATTGGACTAAGGTCGCCGAGATCAAACTCAATCGAATACGTACCACTGGTGCGTTCGCAAATGGAAAATTGACAGCGGCTGAAGAGAATGAAGTCATGCTCCTTTACAAACTATCTAGCTCTTACCAAGAGGTCTATGCTGACATTGTATCCATAGCCAAGCGCGGAGAGCAGAAGGCCATCGGTGAAACATTGTCGGTGTTCGGCTCGGATCCTTTCGGTCGTTCCTTCGGAAAACGTTTTAAACGTGCAGTCAAATTGAACAGCAAGACTCCGAATCAAGGCGAGCACCATGCGTTGGATGGCATGCGCAATATGATATGGAATGGGTATTTTGTGGAGTCGCGACACAAAGAGAATTATCCGAAAATGCTTGAGCGCCTACATAGGGTGATGGCCGAGGAGATCTTCACCCGTGCCGCTGACCCTAAACTCCGCAAGTTGACCGACGCCGAGGTGACACGCCGTTTGAGCGGCAAACTCGAAAAAGCATTCGCCGACTTCGATTAGAATGCGAAATTCGGACCAAGGCGCCCGACCAAATCGGTTCCATTCCGCCCGGTCATTTCGGTTCGATGGCGCCCGGGTAAATCGGATCAATCCGCCCGGCCCGCAGCCTAATTGTTAGGCAAGTGACGCGAAACAACATG
>SXRI01000352.1 GCA_005793615.1 Bdellovibrionales bacterium | reverse complement strand
GAAGGAGTACGCCATGGCAAAAGATGATCTCGCTTCCGTCGATGGAAAAGTCACCAATATGACTGGTGGCGGCACCTACCAAATCATTCTCGACAACGGCTTTCCCGTTTCTGCAAAACTCTGCGGTAAGATGCGCCGTTTTCATATTAAAGTGGTTGTTGGTGACCGTGTGACCGTGGGTGTCTCGCCTTATGACACAGGCCACGGTCTGATTCTTCACAGGCATCGCACCTAAAGCCGCCCTTCAACGCCACAAACTAGCCTAAAGTTTAGTTGCCTAGAGCAAGAGTCGGCAAGGATACTGACGAGCAACGTTTCATTTTGTCTATTTCAATGGAGGGGGCAGACACTCATGAAAATCAGGAAACCATGGCTCGGAATGACAATGTCGGCACTTTGTTTCGTGGGCTTGATCGCAGAAGCGGCAACGCAAAGACAGGTATTGGTTCACCTTTCCAACGACCGCAATCAAGACATCAATGTGCTCACGGGACTTGTGGATAAATCAACGACCGCCAAAGGCTTAGAGGTCTCCGTTGTTGATCAGCAAGGGCAAACCAAAAGCGCCGTCGAGTTCAACTTGGCACAAATCGCTTCACCGAATGGCGTGGTACTCGCGGTCGATTCCGGTCGACCAGTGGTCCTCCTACAAGGAAAAATCGACCCGCAGAGCGGTGGCCACGCCGTCTTGAAGTATTTAACCAACGTGATCACCGGCAACTATGCCGAGTGCCAAACACAAGTTCGGCGCGGCGCAAACGGTCAGTGGCACATCATCAACTCTTATACCGGCCAACCTGTATCACGCGGACATATCCAAACCTGGACACTCGGAATTTCGGCGATCAAAGGTGTTTGCCCCGAAAACTTTGACTTCGCCGAGAGCGAATACTAAATTTAGCGTTCTATGAACCGGCAGAGTATTTGGAGTGATCTTTCTGAACAAGCAAAGAACCGAGTTCATAGCGTCTCGCAGATTTTGGAATTCAAACGTGGCGATTTGGTCTATCGGGCCGGTGAAATTTCCCGCGGTCTTTACCTCGTGGATAAGGGGCTGGTTGGCCTCAATCTCGTCGGCCTAACCGGCAAAGAACATCTCGTCAGGTTTTTTCGAGCTGAGCAGTTTTTCGGGCATCGCGCTCTTTTTTCTGCTCAGCCTTATCACGCGTCGGCGATCGTGCTTGAACCGACTCGACTCAAGTTCGTGTCTAAAGACGATGTGTTTTCCATCCTTGATAGTGAACCCAAAGCCTATCGCACAGTCGTACGCGTTCTCGCTGAAGAACTGCGCCGTTGCGAGTTGCAACATGTCTCCATTTTGGAGAACGAGATTCTCTCACGCACCGCCATGGCTATCGTCTATCTTAAGGACCTTCATTCCGAGCACAACTGGACCCGGCAGGAGATCGCCAACTTTTGCGCCAGCACGCCTTCAACCATCATTAAAGCCCTTGCCGAGCTCGAGCGTCGCAAGCTGATACGTCAGGATGGGCGCTCAATCGAGGTTGTAGACAAAGACGGCTTGATCGCGCTTCAAGAACAAGGTCTATAACTCTACGACATCTAGCGTCGCTATTTTCCCGCCGCAATTGTGTTCTGGCACATCATTGGTTTTTGGCCGTTCACGTATATTGACCTCATGAGTAACCCGCTAGAGAAGGAGCCACTCGTGAAACCAGATCTCATTTTCCATCAACTCTTTGAGCCTGAAACCTCCACCTATACCTATCTTCTCGCCGATCCTCTTACCCGTGAGGCCGTGTTGATCGACCCGGTTCTGGAGACCGTCGAACGCGACCTGAAACTGATCGAAGAGGAGGGCCTACGCCTTCTTTACATCCTTGATACGCACGTTCACGCCGATCACATCACCGGCGCTGATCAAATTCGCAGGCGAACTGGAGCTAAAACCGGTGTCAGCTCCAAAGCGGGCGTCACTTGCGCGGACCTCGCATTGGTCGATGGCCAAGAACTCCGCTACGGCAGTCACGTGCTTCGCGTTTTAGAAACGCCGGGGCATACCAACAGCTGCCTGAGTTTCTATGGTGACGGGCGCGTTTTCACAGGCGATGCACTTTTGATTCGCGGGACCGGACGAACCGATTTCCAACAAGGCTCCTCGGATAAACTCTACGATAGCATTCATCAAAAACTCTTCACTCTCCCTATAGATAGCGTCGTTTATCCTGGGCACGACTATCGAGGTCACACGACTTCGAGTATTGAAATGGAAATGAAATTCAACCCCCGAGTCGGTAGCGGGAAAAGCAAGAGCGATTTCGCGCAAACCATGAAAGAGCTCAAGCTCGCGCAGCCTAAGAAGATTCATTTGGCCGTACCGGCGAATCTGATTTGCGGCAAGAAAACTCAAATTCTTAACCCGCAAATCGTCAATGGTGTGCCGGAGGTTACCGCCAAGGATCTACAGAATTGCCTAGATGAGGTGCTAGTGATCGATGTGAGGCAGCCTGAAGAGTTCAACAACGAACTAGCCCATATTCCCGGTTCACATCTAGTGACTTTGTGTTCTGAGCTGACTCGCTACCTCGAAGTACTACCACGCGAGCAAGAAATCGTTTTTATTTGCCGCACCGGTGCCCGCTCCGGTCGTGCGACGGAAGAAAGCCTACGCATGGGCTTTAAAAAAGTCGCAAACCTTCAAGGCGGAATGGTTCACTGGAATGAACTGAAGCTGCCTACGGAACGACACAACCAACGGGAGAGAGTAGTATGAGCCAAGTTTATCTCAACTCACTCTTAGGCGGCGCTTTGATCGGCATTGCCGTCACAATCATGCTCCTTTTCAACGGTCGGGTAACAGGCATTAGCGGAATTATCGGCGGCGCACTCTCGTACGCCAAAAAAGACTGGCTCTGGCGCTTCACATTCTTTCTAGGTCTGGCGCTGGCCGGAATTGTCTTGCGGGTGATCGAGCCAGAGACCCTCGTCAACCAGAGTAACCGCGGCTTCGGTACCATCGTTGTCGCCGGTTTGATCGTCGGTTACGGCACTTTACTGGCCAACGGCTGCACGAGCGGCCACGGTGTTTGCGGCATCAGTCGCTTCTCAGTGCGCTCATTACTGGCTACGGTCACCTTTATTTTCTTCGGAGCAGCTTCAGTTTTTGTCATGAGTCATTTTCTGGGAGGTAGCGTATGAAACAATCAACAGTAACTCTGGCCGTGGGTTTTATTTTTGCCATCGGCCTTGGTGTCGCCGGCATGACTCAACCGCAAAAAATCATCG
>SXRI01000021.1 GCA_005793615.1 Bdellovibrionales bacterium | reverse complement strand
TGGCAGAGAAACTGGCAGAGAAACTGGCAGAGAAACTGGCAGAGAAACTGGCAGAGAAACTGGCAGAGAAACTGGCAGAGAAACTGGCAGAGACGCCTCTGTTGGCGTCTCTGGTAGAATCTCATTGCGAGGTTCTCTGCTGATGTCTGCTGGGCTCTTGCGTGCGAGTAGGGGTGCTGCTTGGCCTGCCATCGGCTTGACCGCAGGCAGAGTGCCAGCTAGGGGTTCTAGATGACTGCTGTGCCGGAGATTGGCGAGTTCGGCTTCAAGAAGCTTAATCGTGCGTTTTTGAGCAGTAATTTGCGCGCCTAGATCTTCACTGTGCCGTTCGAGATAAATGATTCGGTTGGCGTGACCAGCGGATTCGGCGACGGCTTGTTCTACGCGGCTTGCTTTGTCGCGTAGAAGTTTCGCGCTGGCGGTGGCCTTTTCGAGGTCACTTTGCATTTTTCGATAGGTGGTTTCATAGCGCTCGACGAGCGCCGCTTGATCCTTCATGGATTGGCGTTCGAGATTTTGCGCATAGTTTACCGTCTCAACCAAACGTGCGCGCAGATCGCTGATGGTCGCTTCTTTACTTAAAAGAGTTTTTCGTTCCCGGGCAAGCTCAGCTTTAAGTTTGTCTACAAAGGGAGTGACCCAGCGGCGGACCCGGCGTAGATAGCGGGCAGCGAGGCGTAGGTCGCTGTTGCGTTTTTCAAGGTTACTAATTTTGAGCTTTTGTAAGGCAATCTCCTCTTTGGTCGCTTCGCGATCTTGGGAGTTTGCATTGAGTTTTTCGCGGACGATCAGGTCTTTTTCCTCGTATATCTGTATTTGCGAAAGCAAGCTCGAGTTGGCGCGAGTCATTTCGATGTTGATGTGTTCGAGTTCGAGAATTTTTTGTTCGAACAGGCTATTGCGGCGAATGTTCACCTTGAGTCTTGCCATCAAATCATCGTTCTGGCCGATCAGCGTTTCAACAGTCCCGGAATGTAAGATATGTGAGGGGAGATTCGAAAGATCGGGAGGCGGCGGAAGTTCGATAGGGATCTGGGTGCGCATCGGAACAAGGATTTCTTCCATGTCGTCGATATCGTCGTTAAAAAGGGCATCCATGCCACGATCTCCACAGTTTAAGCAGCTACGCTTGTTGGGGTCTTTAGACGATCGTCTCAAACTAACACGAGCCATGGCAAAACCTTCGAGGTCGAGGTCTAGCTGTCTTCGAGCTTCGCGTTTTTTACTTTTGAGTGAAGTCCAGGATGCCGATGAGTCGTCTGAGATGAGTAAGCATATCGACGTGGCGCTCAAAGCAGCCGAACACCAGCATGATAAAGAAATGACGTCCCGGTTTTCGGCGCGGATGCAGGCATCCGTTAAAGACACCGGCGCGGTCGATACGGTAAGGAACACCATTCTCTCCTACGTAGCGTCGGAGTCTTACGATCGAGCCATCGAGGAGTTGCGAAAGTATGTTGAAAGCAAAACCGAATTTCCGCAGTTCAAGACACGTGTTGAGCGTTATGCGGATTACTCTGTTGACTTGATTAATGCGGTTAAGGCCAAGCGATCGTTTCCGGGGCTGCAAAACCTATCGATGTCCAAGCAGCAAGATCTTTTTGATAGGGTAATGGAACATTTTGATGATCTCAAAGTCACGCTGAAAAAAATTGAACAAATTGATCGCGAAGTGAAGGTTGAGGATGTTCGCTCGACTGTTTTAGTAGTCAGGGCGGCAGTCTATTGCTTGTTTGCTGTCGTTACCTTGGGCTTTATCATCGAGCTTTCGCGCGGGGTCATTCCCACCGCTTGGAACGTGATTGATCATGCCCTTACAGTGTCGACTGACTTCATTTTCGATAAACTTGGTTTATAGATTCAATCTACAAAGAGTCATGCACGCTGGATAAAACCTGAAGGATCTGTCCCGAGGGAAGTTTTTTTCCGTTAACATAAACGGTCGGAGTACCGCCAATATTCAATGCGGTTCCTACGGCCGCGCCCTTTTCAATGGCTGTTTTGGTTTCAGGCGCATCAGCACAAGTGATGAGCTGCTCCGTCGAGATGCCGGCTACATTCGCAATTTCTGGGAGTAATGCTTTGATGGCATCCACATTCACCATGCGCTCAAAATGATCATAGACCCATTCGTGAGCCCGCCAGCCGGTCCCGCCGGCCTTTTGTGCGCAGAAAACCGCACGCGCCAGTAGGCACGAGGCGCCATTGCGTGTCGGAATGGCTGAATTACACTCGCCGTCCAACGGCCATGCTTGAAATTCCAAACGGGCCTCGGGATGTGACTCAATAAAGGCCTTCATGACAGGGGCAGCATGCTTGCAGTGAATACAGCGAAAATCCGCGAACTCAACGATGGTCATTTTGGCTTTATCAGCAGGAGCTCCCATAGTAAGCGGTTCCACAGTTTGGAAACTCATTTTCGGATTGATCGACCAACTGGAGACGGCCTCACGTACTAGTGAGGTCAGATCGCGGGCCCCAAACGAGGCCTGAATCTGGTCGCGGGCGATGAACGAGACGACAAACGCGATGCCTGAAAGAACAATGACGGGAGTCAGATTTTTTTTGCTCGCGGATCCTAGGGCGCCACCAGTTGTTTGTGGCAAGCCTTTCCGCAGACAGAAAAACATTGCGAAAGACAGAAAATATGCGGCGATGCAAAACGGACACAGTCGGCCGATCATCGCTGTTGAGATGAATCCCATGACTAGAGAGGCCGCAGCGATAAGTCCAGAAACCAGAAGAATATTGAAGCGTGAAGCTGATTTTTTCTCGCCATCGGTGAGCGGATGCCAAAGCGCTAAAAAGAGCAATACAAGATTTCCCGAGATGCCCCAAAGCGCCATTGGTACACCAAGAAATTCAGAATAGCGGCTGGCTGAAACAGTCGCACAGTTGAAGAGTTCGTTGATATTGCAAAGACTCTGTGCGCTCGCCTGGCCAAAGCGCAAAGCATAATGCTCGAAAAGAAGGTAGCCGTGCACAAGCACCGAAAGTGCGCCTAGGATGATTGCTGCCCAGTACAAGGTCGGGTTGCCGTTTTGTCCACCCTTGCCGGAAGAGCGCGCGGAAGCTGGGTTATTCATATTGCCTTTGGTCGTGTTTTCGGAAGAGTTTGTCACCTCCGGATTACAACCAATCTTTTTTGTTAAATCAAGAAATTCTGCGACAATATACTTAGGGTGAGCGTGTATATGGCTTCTCATGCCAAAGGGTCTCATGGGATCAAAGAGTTCGCGAAAAACTGCATTCGAGCCCGATCAGGATTGGGTTCGGGCACGCAAAAAGCTTCTTAAACAGGTCAAGGACGAGGTCGGTCGACGGTTAGGCGTGGAGTCTGATGATCTGCGGGAGTATCGCCTTTGTTATGAGAAAGAATTTCGTCGCCGCTGGCGGGTGTCGAACAAGGCTGAGTTGGTCGCGGCCATCGCCTCGACCGACATTGTTTACGGCGGCGACTTTCATGCGTCCGGCCAAGCGCAGCGAACTCACTTGCGGATTCTTCGTGACATCCCATCGACGCGCCCAGTGATTCTGGCTTTGGAGTGCTTTCCGCGCACAGCGCAAAAATGGCTCGATCGCTATGTCGATGGTGAGATTTCTTTAGAGGAGCTTAAGCTCCGTTCTCGTTGGGCGCGAAACTGGGGTTTTCCTTGGGAGCACTATTTCCCCCTTTTTGAGCTAGCTAAGGCACGTAAGTTTCGTCTTTTGGCACTCAATGAATCGCCTCGTTCCGTACACCATGCCAGTTTGCAGGTTCGTGATCAAAATGCGGCTGTTTGCCTAAGGAATTGTTGCCAACGTAATCTAGGATCCTTGGTCTACGTAATCTTTGGCGATTTACATTTGGCCGAATCGCACCTTCCGCAGCGTGTGCGCGAGGGTTTTGCCAAGTCTGAGCGTATGCGCCAGCTCATCATCCATCTCAACTCTGAGCGGATTTATTTTCAGTTGGCAGTGAAAGGACTCGAACACCAAGTGGATGTGGTCCGCCTTGCGCCTGATCGGTTTTGTGTGATGAACTCGCCGCCATGGGTACAGTGGCAGAGTTATCTCTTTTACCTCGAGAGAACTAATGATCATGACCGAGACTTAGAAGGCGAATCACCGGAGAATGAGGGCGAGTTTGATCCCACTGATCAAGTGGCGGCTCTGATTCGTCTGGTGGCGCGCGACTTCGGTGTAAATCTAAAAATCAACAATCTTGCCGTTTACTCGGCTGACGATAGTCGTGTCTGGCGTTCGCTGGAACGAAACCTAAAATCTCAAGATAGTAAGATAGCGCGTTCCTGGTTGGCGGCTGGAAGGAGCTTCTATCTGCCGTCTACGGGTACGGCTTATCTCGCTCGCGCCTCAGTGAATCATGCGGCGGCACTCGCTGGTCAGTATGTCCATGCGGAACTGAGTCGACGGCGGCGTACTTTGTGGAGAATGCCTGGCGATTTTTCGGCTCTGATCTGGATCGAGGCAACGGCGTACTTTATTTCTAAGCTCATTAATCACCATCGACGTGCGGAAACATTGACTGACCTCAAAGCGAGTTTGGCCATTTCCAATCCAGGGGACTTCGGCCGCGAGGCGATGAAGCTCGCGATGGATCGTGTGATGAGCGAGTTGATCCGCATTCGCCAAGGAAGGCGACGTGAGTCACGTGTGCGTCCTCGGCAAAAGTCCAGCTACTTCGAGGCGGCAAGAGTCTTAGGAGGGATGATGGGGGAAAGGTTGTACATGGCCTATCGCTCTCGTAAACTGACGAAGAGGGAGATCATTGATCTTTTAATGTGTGATGTGAGCCATCGCGGTTTTGAGCGTGATTACGAGAAAATTTTGCTCAATCTTAGTCGATTTCCAGTGAGCGGAACGACGCGAAGCCGGCGGGAGAGATTGTGAATCCAGAAGCGCAGGTAGAATGTTGGTATGTCGCCAAGAACGAACAGGTCTTGGGGCCGTTTTCCGAGGATGAACTAACTGAAAAACTCTTAAACCGTGAACTTAGGTGGCTGGATCTGGCGATCTGCAGATCGGGAAACATGATCTGTGGTGGATGGCAGATACTCGAGCAAGTGCCCGTGTTCCGGCGACGTTCCGGGCGGGCCAATAATCCTCTTGCGGAGATCGAGGAACAGTGGGTGTTCAGTCTTCAGGGAGCAAAGGAAATGCAGGGACCGTGGAGCTTACTCGAAGCCAGGGAGCGATTGTACGCAGGAAGTCTTTCGTTTGATGATTTGGCTTGGCGCATAGGAATGAAAACCTGGGGCAGGGTAGGCGATTTGACAGAGTTCTCTTCTTCGCCGCGGGAAACAAATTTGTGTGTTTTGGGTCCGAGTACTCCTTTGGAGGATTCACTGACAGAACTTCAAACTCAAATTCAAAAGCAAGTCAGTAACGAGGATCTTCTCAGCAGTGTGGTTCAGATTGGCCAGCTGAGCCAGATGCGGAAGCTCAGCTCGACAGCGGAAAGTCAGCGTCCCGAGGAGGCCGTTGGTGACGATTTGGTGGCAATTCCTGATTGGATGAGGGTTCTTGGCGGAAGCGGTTTTTTCTCGGTGATAGGTCCTTTGATACTTGCGATTTTCAGTGCTCCTGCTTGGGCTGCCGACAGCCTTGAAATTGTACCGATGAAACTGGCGAGCGAACAGCCGGTGCTAGTTTTGCAAACGAATGCGAAAATCGACGAGGCCATCACTGTTACAATTTCGGGTTTGAGCGGCGAGATCCTTACTCTCCTTAGTTATAATAGGACTATTTCGGTGGCGCGTAAGGCTGGCGAGATTCCGACACTTCATCTCTCCGAACTGGCGCTCCCTCAAGGGCGTTACAAGGTCGAGGCGGTGCTTGGTGACTTAAGGCATAGCGCCAGTATTTTTCTGGGAACAAATGACGCGCAATTTGCAGAGGCGCTTGAGCAACACAGAAAAATGATTTCTGGAGTGCAGCAACTTGAGAAAAAAACCATTTTTTACTCGGCCCGAAACCTGACAGCTCTCGCGGTGGGTCTGGAGAAAAGCCTCAATATCAAGGCGCAGGCAAAGTGGAAGGAATCTTACGCGAAGTGGCGAGCGGAAATCCGGGCGGCAGAGGCTCCGCTTGCTAAATTGCTCAAGGCGACTAAGCCGAACCAGCGCGCTTACCCCGAAAAAATAGAGGAACTAAAAAAGGCGTTTGATCAGCTGCGTTCCTGGGCTGATGAAAGTAATCTTGCCATTAAAGAGCCTCGCCAAGGCGCTCGAGATATCGCCAGTCAAGATAGTGTTGCGGGAAGGCTCGCCTCACAGGCGCAAATGGTAAAAAGCTTGCGAACTCAAAGCCTACAGCCTCTCGTTAAGAGTGCTGCCACCTTGAGCTCGACTTCGGGATCCGGTTCGCAAGGAAGAGATGAAAGCGAATAATTGGCTACCTGCAAAGGTCGCGAAAATCTTTGCCAGCCTTGAATTTAGGAACCTTGGCGGCAGGAATTACTAGCTTTGTTCCCGTTTTTGGATTGCGGCCGGCCCGAGATTTTCGAACCGTACGTGAAAAGGTTCCGAAGCCTACGAGTTTAACTTCATCACCTTTGGCCACGGCTTTCGCGATTACTTCAAGAGCCGCGTCAATAACCTGTTCCGATTGAACCTTAGTCAAGTCGGTTTGCTTGGCAACTTTGTCCACAAGATCCGCTTTGTTCACCAGTCCCCCTCCCCAGCCAACGAACCGACGATCGCGCCTGATCCCTACATGCATCGATTCGGTTCGAGATCGAAAACTTAAGTCCGCTGGAATTTGGGGTCAAGGAATTTAGACAATTCGAGTGCAGCGGAGCGGGCAAATTTCGTTTGCTGAGGCAGGGCGCCAAAGTCAGAGCGTAACTTGACAGATGGCGAGTCTATAAAAACCAGACCTTAGTCACTGTCTCGGATTGAGAAAAGATCGCTCCCGATTGCTAAAAAACTCAGCAGCTCACTCAGTTTATCAGTGTAATCACCGATAAGAATATCGAGATGAAAACACCGGTATTTGTTTCCTTTTGTGCGTTGATTGCGGCCTTAATTGTGGCTCTTCACGGCCTGTTGAAAGATAATCATGCGCCGATCGAGAAGTTGAAAGCGCAAATGGCTGCCGTGGATAAAGATCGGAGTCGTGCTGAACTTCGTGCGCAACTTTTGCAGCATGAAATAGCTGACTACCAGAACCGGGTCGCTACACTTTTGCCCGATTCGGTGCAGGAAATTTCCGATCCTGCGAACTATCCCTTGCGGCAGCTCGCGAGTGTCGTCGCTGATCCGGGCGATGTTATCGCGATCGAGCGCGCGTCAGGTTTATTTGAAAAGGCGAAGACCGCCTTTCGGGAAAAGGACTTTGAGGGCGCCAATCAGCTTCTGAAAAACCTATTGATAAAATATCCGGAGTCGGTACATGTTCCAAGTGCCTACTTTCTTCTGGCCGAGGGTCATTACCAGTTAAAGGAATACACGGACTCCGTCAGCAGTATTGAAAAGTTGATTGAGAGTTATCCTGAAAACGAGTTGACAGGTTTCGCCCTGCTTCGCCTGGGACATATTTTCGAAGTTCAAGAGCGTCTTGAGGATGCAAGTGATGTTTATAAATCGGTGTTATCTAACTTCAAACAGCCTGAACTGGTGAGACAAGCTCAAACAAGTCTTAAAGCGGTGATGCTGTGAGCATCGATGGCGCTTCGCTCGGACTGCTCTTGCGTCTGATGAGCGCCATCTTTGTGTTCGTGATCGACGTTCGCGTACACGCCAAGACTGAAGAACCGGAAAAATGCTGGCAGAGCGAAGGGCCGTGCGCTGTTCAGACCTCGCGTTCCGAAAAGCTCCGTTTGGTGCTGGGTGAAAATCAGATCGTTTTAGATGAATCCACGATCGTTGTGCGACTTGACAAAAGCCAAGTACGTCTTCTCGCGGGAACCCTTTGGGTTCGTGCCGAAACCGCGGTTTCAGTGCTTTCGGAGTTCGGGACATTCTCGATCTTGAAAGGCGAGTTTTGGGTTTCACGAACTCAAGATCGTGTCACAGGGTCGAACGTTGCCGGTACTCTTCTACTCAAGCCTCGAAGCAAAAATGGTGCTGATGAAGTTCTGGAGATTGCGGCCGGCCTCGAGAATTGGGTGGGTAGGGTTCAGGCGTCTGGGGGTAGGGCACAGACTGGCGTGCCGATGCCAATTCCGTTGAAGACCCACTTAGTACGTTGGGCTCATCTTTATACAGAAGGGCGCGAGCGCTTTCTCAAGGAAGCCGAGGCTTTCTACGCTCTTTGGCTTGAGGCTTCAGTGGAAGCTGCGGGCATTCATCAGGAGCTGGTTAAGCGAAAGTTGGCGGCGATCGATGAAGATCGATCGCGCACCGCTGAAATCAACCGAAAAGTCGAGGCGCGAAATCGTGAGCTGGTGGAAATGCTCAAACGCCGGGTTTTTGATCCTTAGGGCTCGGCTCCCATGTCTCGACGCTAGTCTGGTTTATGGATGCCATCTGAACTTCGTCCTGCCCTGAGGCTGTGGCGCCATGTTAAAATAAATTAGCACGCGATAGTTCTCCACATGAGTGGAGAAATCAGCTACTTGGCCATGGCTTTCTCATGGAGGAGAAAGAACAATGTCATCGATCAATTCCTCGGACCGTGGAAATAATCAAGAAGAGATTCGGCGAACGCGTGAGGCTTTTCAGACTCGCGAAACGGAAACCAATCGCAAGCATGGACAAACGCTGAAGCGATTGGCTGAAACTCATCAAACCGAAGTTGAAGACATCAAAGGCGAACATGTCAGGCAGATGGATGAATTGAAAAACAAGACGCGAGAAAGCTTCACGCGACGTGATATGCAGTACCAGAAAGACATGGATGAGCTGCGTGATATGCACCAAAAGAACCTCAGGCGTCTGACCACCGATTCGGAAGATCGAACTGACCGAGCTGAGAAGTCCTATAAGCAAGATCTCAAGCGCATGGGGGAAACCAACGGTCGCCAGCGCGATATCACCGTGCAGAACTATCAGGATCAATTGCGTTCGAAAGACGTGCTACTCGAAGATTCAATGACTAATGCTCGCCTCAAGCAGCAGGAGGCCGCGGAACATACGATCAAGAACATGACTCGCGCGCGCACTCAAGAAGTCGAAGCCTTGGTGAAGGATCGCACTGAGCGAATCGATCATTTGCAACATTTTTACGACGATCTTCGCCATTCGAAGGATATGGAGATTCAGCACATCCAGCATCAGCGGCGAGCCGATAATGATCGTTTGTTGTCAGACGCGAAAATCGGGATCGACCGGGAACGTGAAAACAACAAAATTTCGCAAGAATCGCAGTCCGATAATCTCAATCACAGTGTGAAAAAGCTGCGTGAACGCTATGAGAATGCCAGCGAGAAGATGCGGCAAACCGTCGAAGCCGAGCGTATGGGGTTGGCAAAGACCGTCACAGGACGACAAG
Source organism: Bdellovibrionales bacterium (assembly GCA_005793615.1). Taxonomy (GTDB): domain Bacteria; phylum Bdellovibrionota; class Bdellovibrionia; order Bdellovibrionales; family JAMPXM01; genus SXRI01. The sequence continues at coordinate 1,547 of SXRI01000021.1, read as the reverse complement.
ACAACCGTATCAACTCGCTCGAGGCCGAGAATATTCGCCTCAGAGATGATCTACCGCGGCAGCGCGTGAAGCTTGAACATCAGAAGTCTCGAGAACTTGATAATTTGCGTGATTCAATGCAGGCGAATATCAATGAGCTCGAAAAGGCTCGCGTGGAAACAGTGGGCGTTTCCAATGAAAAGAATGCGAAGGAACTCGAAAATGTTAACAAGACCAATGCCCACGTCTTGCACGATACCAATCGCTTTTATCAAGACAAGATGGGGATGGATAGCCTTCGTTCCGAAGAGAGGATGTCGAAAGCGACGACCGACCATAACAAAGTGCTGAGTCAGGAAAAGACCTCTAATCAAACGCGATTTGAAAAGCTCAGGAACTTTAGCGATATTGAGCAAGGAAAGATGCGCGCATACTTTGATCGCGCCAGCGCCTCGATGAAAGAGAATTTCGAGGCGTCGCTGCGCGAGATGCGGGAACGTACTCGTCGTGATCAGGAAGGCTTGTTTTCTCAGTTCTCTAAACAAGCACAAGAGAACGATGCTAAGTTTCAGCAAAAAATCGCTGAGTTGAATGTGAGATACGAGCGCGGCCTGGCTGAGATCAATGAAACTCACGTCAAAGAGCTCAAAGAGCAAACGAGCACCGCCGAACGACAGAAACGCGAGATGGAGAAGAAGGCTGACTTGGATCTAAAGAGCCAGGCTTCGAAATTTGAGTATCGTATTGCCAAACTCGACGAGAATCATCGCAAAGAGGTTGAGCAGATCAATAAGAAGCACGAGGAATCCCTTACTAATCTCACTAAAACACGGCAAGTATAAAGGAAGAGTTTCATGTTCGCGGATCGTCGTACGAAGATTGTCGCCACTATCGGTCCTGCCTCTCAGAGTCGTGAGAATCTAAAAGCCGCTATAATGTCTGGCTTGAACGTTGCGCGATTGAATTTTAGTCACGGTACTCATGAGGACCATTTAGCCGTCATTCGCCATTTGCGAGAACTGTCATCGGAATTGCGCGCCCCCGTCACGATCCTGCAAGATCTTCAAGGTCCGAAAATACGTGTCGGACGGTTCGAGAACGGCTCGATCGAACTTATTGAAGGTTCCGAGGTCGTGATAACAACCGATGTGGTACAGGGAAAACCCGGTTTGATTCCGACTGACTTTAAAGAGCTTCCGCGTTCCTCGCGCGTCGGAAATCGGATCATGCTTGATGACGGTTTGTTGGAGCTTAAGATCGAGCGGGTCGAAGCGACCAGTGTTTATTGTCGCGTGGTGTTCGGTGGGACTCTGAAAGATCGTAAAGGGATGAATGTTCCAGGCGGAGAACTGGCGATTGAGTGTTTGACGGCGAAAGATCTTCGCGATCTTGAATTCGGACTTGCTCATGGTGTTGATTATGTTGCACTCAGTTTTGTCCGCAAGGGCGATGATATCCGTCAGTTGCAGGATATCATTAAACACAAAGCTCCAGGCACGAAGATCGTGGCGAAAATCGAGATGCTCGAGGCGATCGACAATCTTGAGGAGATCGTGAGACTTAGTGAT
>SXRI01000351.1 GCA_005793615.1 Bdellovibrionales bacterium | reverse complement strand
TTGACCAAGGACGCCTCGATCGCCAAAGCAAGATCGGTAGCAATCAACGTCGGCGAAATGACAGTTGATGAGAATGCCGCGCGCATTGAGTACACGATCAACGTTTACGACGAAAACGGACGCTTGGTCGATTCGCAACAGCCCGATGCTCAGGTGGTATCACCTGCGGTTCCTCTTGCGATCCGTGACAGCTTGATCGCGCAAACTGAAAATGGTGCTTTGACGAAGTTGTTGGAGAAGGATGCCTCAGCACTTCCGGGTAAGGGAAAAATTCAAGTGTCGGCGTCGAAGAGTTTGGTCTTGAGTGCGTTGTCGCAGATTAGCCAGCGCATGGAGCAAGATCGCTTCGCAGACTTCTTTATTGAGTCGCGCTTTAATAAGGCGCTCCTCCATAGCACCGAGGCTAAGCCCGAAGCTGTGAAGGCGGTACTGACAGCGCTTCTCGGTTTCACCGATCGCCACGGCTTCATCAAGTATCATCCGTCTGCGGCGCGTGGTAGCGTGTGGTTGACTGCTTCGATCATAAATTCCTTGCAGTTAGAGCCTTGGGCGCTCAAGCATTTGCCGGTGGCGCTCAATGAGAAGTTGAAAAATGCCGTGCAGGCGGTGCTCAGTAAGTCGGTAGCGCCTGAGTATATTGGTATAACGCCTATGGCGTGGATGCGGGCGCAGGTTCTTATGGGGCGGGCTGCTTTTGCGCTCGGCGATGATGCATTGATTGCCGAGGCGAAGGCGTTGAATTTGAAAATCACTCGTGAGCTTGCACAGAATCCCGAGATCTTCGGTTCACCGGTCGAAAGATGGTCGAACATTGATCTTCTCGAGAGGTGGTTGCTTGAGGTCTATGCCGCTCCAGAAAATGCTTTGAACTCGCTGGTGTTAAAACAGATCACAAGCGGTGCGCGAATGGTTTACAGCGGCAACATGGCGCAACTCAAAGGTAGCCCTTTTGCTGATGGCTTCCTTTACTCGGATGAAACGATCGAAAGTGCACGACTCTTGTTGGGCGTAGCTCAGTTGGGTGGCGATAAATCCTTGGCGCGTAACCTTGCCGCAGGATTGGCTAACGCTAACCTCAAGGCTTGGTATTGCCAGGGAACATTGATGAGTGTGGCTCAGAGTTTGAAAGGTTTCGCTCGTGCTTATGAGGCCGAGACCGTGACCGGTGCGGCGACGATCACCGTGCCAGAGAGTCAGGCGACGGTAACAGTGAACCTCGATCAAAAAGTCGCCGGCGGCTTGACCACCGAGTGGCTTGAGTCGAAGGCAAAAGTTCAGGTCACTCACTCTGGTCGCGGTCAGCCTTGGGTTTCGATCCAGGCCCTCACCGCCGTACCGCTGGAGTCGGCGCGTAGCCAAGGCATCGTGGTTGAGAAGTCGATTCGTAACTTGACCCGTGATTCAGGCTTCCAGGCCGGTGACGTCATCGAGGTAACGCTGCATCTATTGTCGAATGCGACGGTAGGGCATGTCGCGATGCTTGATCCGATTCCCGCCGGCAGTAATATCTTGGCGGATGCTTACGGAAGTTTCAGCTCCGGGCAGAAGAGCTACTCTGGCTACAAACTGTACTTCGAGACTTTGTATGCCGGGAAATCGACTGTGCAGTATCAGTATCAGCTGAATAATCCGGGTACGTTCAATATGGCGCCGACACGTGCGGAAGGTCTGCATATGCCGAGTATTTTTGGTGAGATTCCGAACGCGACAATGACTGTGCAATAACGGTAGGTTGAAGATGTTGATTGATCAACTGAAACGCACTTTTGCGGAACGATGTCGGAAGAATCCGACCTATTCGTTACGTGCATTCTCGCGCTCGGTCGGAATGGATTCGTCGACGGTGTCGGCGATCATGAATGGTAAGCGGCCCCTGACGATCAAGACGGCGCGCCGTCTGTTAAAGGGGCTCGATATCGTCAATCCGGTCGAGGTGCAGAACATCATGGCTGGAACGTTTCTTGGCGAAAATGAAGACGATGGCTCCGGCTATAAACAGTTCTCGCTCGAGGCGGCCGAGGCGATCTCTTTTTGGCAACATTTTGCCATCCTGGCTTCCCTTGAAATTAAGGACTTTCGGGCAACCGAGCGCGGTATCGCCGAGCGCCTGAACATTCCATTCGGTATCGTGTTGGAGTCTTTAGATCGTCTCGAAAAGCTGAACTTGGTGATGCGTGCGAAAACCGGCTGGGTGTTGACCGGAAAGAATATGGCGACGCCCACGGATATTCCGAGTGCGATGCTGCGCGAAGGGCATCGGCAGTATATCCACAAAGCTTTGGAGTCGCTCGAGAATGATCCGGTTGAGGGTCGTGACATTACCGGTACGACGATGGCGATCTCAAAGGCTCGGCTGCCTCAGGCAAAAAAGATGATTCAGGATTTTAGAAGAAAATTATCTGCGTATTTAGAGGATGGAACGCGCGACGCGGTTTATCGTGTCAACGTACAGCTCTTTCCAATCTCACAGGAGAAAAAGAAATGATGAAACTCATATTAGTTGTTGCGGTGGTTGTCTCCAGTCTCTTCGGGTCGCAAAGCGCGTTGGCGTCGGGCTGGGACGGCGGTAATGCCGGCGATGCCTACTTGGCTGAGTTTCTTTTCTCGGGCCGTGACATTCTTCAGCGCCTCGAGATTCTAGCGGCCAGTGGTCTGCCTGTGATGACAGTGTTGGAAATTGCCAAAATACGTGCCGTCATGCAGACAACAGTGGTGGTCTCCGAGGAACGCGTCTATGTGAACGGCATGGAGCGTGATGCGGTCAACTATCCTGAGCGCAAATTGATTAAGGTGAGCCGTACCCGCTGGAAGTCTTTGCGCCAATCAGAGGAAACCAAGGCGCGTTTGACATTGGTTTTGCACGAGTTCCTGTGGATGAGCGGTGTTGATGATACTAACTTCCAGAAATCGGGGCAGGTCATCAACGTTCTCAATGTTCCCAATTATAGCCCGGCGATTTGGTTGAATGTACCGGGACTCGCCTTCGCGGTAGCTGAGTGTACCGGGCGGATGAATGACGGTACCTTTGTGACCGTTCAGGTTTCGACCAAAGGTGTGACCAAGAGTCCGGATCGCGGTGAAGTGAAAATCGAGCGCGGTGGCAACGTCTTCGGTTACCGTTTCGGTGCTGAGGAAGTGGCGCAGTTCTTTGAATTTGACGATGTGACTGCAAACACCGCGATGGTGGGTATTTCGGCGTACGTCAAACGCGAATTTCCGGTACTGGTAAAATACAGTGGCGTTAATTACG